>JAFYBE010000111.1 GCA_017540355.1 Lachnospiraceae bacterium
ACCCGGAGGACACAACGTTATCTGCGGTCTTTACGATGCTATCAAGGCTACAGATAAGAGCAACGTATTACTCGGATTCAAGGGCGGTCCGGACGGACTTCTTAATAACGACTACGTTGAATTTGACGATGCATTCATCGACGCTTACAGGAACACAGGCGGATTCGACATCATCGGTTCAGGCAGAACAAAGCTTGAGACAAAGGAGCAGTTTAACATCGTTGCAGAGAACGCCAAGAAGAACGGTCTTACAGCTATCGTTATAATCGGTGGTGACGATTCCAACACCAACGCAGCAACACTTGCTGAGTATATGGCGGCCAACAACACAGGCGTTCAGGTTATCGGATGTCCCAAGACAATCGACGGTGACCTTAAGAACGAAGATATCGAGGCTTCATTCGGTTTCGATACAGCTACCAAGACATACTCAGAGCTTATCGGTAACATCGAAAGAGATGCCAACTCAGCCAAGAAGTACTGGCACTTCATCAAGGTTATGGGACGTAGTGCTTCTCACGTTGCACTTGAGTGCGCACTTGAGACACAGCCCAACATCTGCCTTATCGGTGAGGAAGTTGCTGCTAAGAAGATGTCACTTGCTCAGATCACCAATTACATTGCCGACTCTGTTGAGAAGCGTGGCAACAACGGCGAGAACTTCGGTGTAGCTATTATCCCCGAGGGTATCGTTGAGTTCGTTCCCGAGTTCTCTAAGCTTATCGCTGAGATCAACGAGTTACTTGCAGGCAGCAAGACAGAGGAGTTTAATGCTCTTCCTGATTGGAATGCCAAGTACGACTTCATAAAGAACGGTCTTACGGCTGAGTCATTCGCAGTATTTGATATCCTTCCTCAGGGTATCCAGCAGCAGCTCTTCCTTGAGAGAGATCCTCACGGTAACGTTCAGGTATCACTTATCGAGTCTGAGAAGTTATTCTCTGAGATGGTTAAGAATGAGCTTGCTAAGCGTAAGGCTGCAGGAACATACAAGGGTAAGTTCGGTGCACAGCATCACTTCTTCGGTTACGAAGGAAGATGTGCATTCCCTTCTAACTTCGATGCAGACTACTGCTACTCATTAGGATACAATGCATTCATGCTTATCCAGTACGGTTACACAGGTTACCTTTCAAAGGTAAGTAACATCTCTAAGCCCGCTGATGAGTGGGTTGCAGGCGGAATGCCCATCACAAAGATGATGAACATGGAGAGACGTAACGGTGAGGACAAGCCCGTTATCCGTAAGGCACTTGTAGAACTTGACGGCGCACCGTTTAAGTACTTCGAGGCTCACAGAGAAGAGTGGGCGGTTAAGACATCGTTCTTATATCCCGGTGCCATCCAGTACTTCGGACCTGCCGAGGTATGTGATCTTACAACAAGAACACTTGCACTTGAGAAGGGTGTTAACTAATCGATAACGACTTATAAAACAAATAAGCGGTGACCGAATCCGGTCACCGCTTTTATATTGCTTTAATATATTACTTACTGTTATAAGTATCCGTTAAGCCTGAATGCGTCCTGCCTTAACATCCTCGAATGTCTTGACCATAGCCTCTGAAGGAGCCTTGGTTGAAAGAGATACGATAACGATAAGGATCAAGCTTACGAAGAAGCCTACAAGCAATGAATAGAGGCCTGTAACGTCACCGAGTGTCTGTCCGCTCATTATAGGAATGTAATCCCAAAGGATAACCGTAGCGGCACCGCTTACGACACCTGCGATGGCACCGGGAAGATTGGTTCTCTTCCAGAATAAAGCCATAACAACCGTAGGTCCGAACGCTGCACCGAGTCCTGCCCATGCATCAGACACAAGCTTCATTACTGAGCTGTTGGGATTCCATGCAATGATGTAGGCGATAATAGCTATAACAAGCACCGTGATACGGCTGATACGAAGGATCTTGTCATCATCAGCTTCCTTACGCATAACGCCGACATACAGATCTTCGGATACGGCAGAAGCCGATACCAAAAGCTGTGAGTCTGCAGTTGACATTATGGCTGCAAGTATTCCGCAGAGGAAGAGACCGCCGAGTAACGGAACTCTGATATCCTGTGTGAACACCTTAAGAATCATCTCTATGAATACCTTCTCTTCCGCTCCGTCTGTAAGGAGTGTGGGAAGATAGGCACGTCCCACTACACCGATTACTACTGCAAGAGAAAGTGAAAGAACAACCCATATGATTGCGATAACCTTACTCTTACTAAGCTCTTTCTCATCCTTAACTGCCATGAAACGAACAAGCACGTGAGGCATTCCACAGTATCCGAGACCCCATGCAAGCTGGGATATTATAGATACGAATGTAATCGGATTACCGTCACCGTCCTTCATTATATCAAGATAACCTGCAGTATCGGCTACGCCTGTTGCTAAAAGTCCGCTTGATATGTCACCGCTTATAAGTCCGTATGCAAGGATCGGAACAAGCAAAAGTGCCACGAGCATTAAAAGTCCCTGTACAAGGTCTGTTGTACAAACTGCAAGGAAACCGCCCATGAATGTGTAAGCAAGAATAACAACCGCTCCGACAGTAAGTGCGATATGATAATCAATGCCGAATACGGAATTGAAAAGCTTACCGCCAGATGCCAAAGCCGATGCCGTATATACCAAGAAGAAGATAACGATTACTACAGATGAAGCACCAAGCAGCACCTTCTTCTCATCTTCAAATCTGTTCTCAAAAAATCTGGGAATCGTAAGTGAATTGTTGGCTGCTATTGTATAACGACGAAGTCTCTTTGAAATAACAAGCCAGTTGATTACGGTACCTATCAAAAGTCCGATTGCAATCCATGCCTGACCGGTACCGAGCGCATATACGCTTCCGGGAAGTCCCATAAGCAGCCATCCGCTCATGTCGGATGCCTGAGCTGACATAGCGGCCACCCAGCCCGTAAGCTTACGTCCGCCAAGGAAATAGTCAGCAGAGTTAGTGTTCTGTCTGGCGTAGATCGCACCGATCACTACCATGACGATCAGATAGCAAACAAAAGCTATCAGAAACCATTCAATGTTACCCATCGTCTCTCTCCCTTCTTAATTGCCGATGTAACTTATCCCTGTATATCTTACTGTTCAAGCTTGGTCGATGTGTAGTTCATATCATCGGCCGCATGAACAAGATTCTTAATATCACTGTCTTTATTCGATGCCGATACGATGTGTCCGTTATCAAGATCCACGGTTACCGTACCGTCTGCTCTCTGTATTATATCCTTATATACGACAACCGCCTCTGTCGATACGCTTCTGCCGTCCGACTGTACTATGGCTCCGTCATATACAACCTTAACATCATTAATCTGCTGTCCGGGTTCACCTAAATGCTCTTCATTGATACATGTAAAATATGAAGAAATGTATGTGGGAGTACGCCATGCGAATGTGTACTCTCCGCCGGATGTCGTATACATTACACCGGCTGACATGAACACTCTTAATCCGAATTCATTCGCATCACCGGGCGCAGTACCGAAAAGCGTTGCACCGTGAGTCTTCATCTGATCCAAAAGATCCTGAGGAAGTGCCGAAGCATCCGTTAAGTATCTGTCAACTCCGGTTATGGTAAATGTCTTACGATAACCGTCTTCGCCCTGCTGAATGTCATATGCATTGGCAACAGCCGCTGCCGTATCAAAAGAGGCCTCAACTACAACCTCGTCTCCCTCGTCATAGTATTCCTTGGGATCAACTATCGTATATACAACATCGCATATGGGAGCAGTCGTGCTGACATTCTCAACAGATACAGTTACAAGCGGTGCTATTCCTTCATATGAGAACTTGGCTCCGCTGAAAAGCTCATCATAAGATATGACCGTTCCCTCGGGAAGGTTCTTGATCGTCACGAACTCATTGCCGCCTCTAACGCGAAGGCTTAAGTTCTTGGCGAGTTCCTTATTATAATTATATGAAATCTCTACCTTGTCTCCGTTGCTGAGTTCACCGTTAACCGTATCTTCCGTCTCAAGGATGTCCACATCCACAGTCTGGAAGAAATCTTCAAGACCCGCAACCGTAGCCGTATTGGTCTTAAGAGTACCGTGACCGTCATAGCCCGATACCTCGGCTGTCGTAAGCTCACTTAAATTCACATATGTATATCTGGCAAAGCCAACAAGATATATAACTATTCCAAGCGCAAGCGCAAGTGCCGTAAGACCTGCAATTCTTCCGCATAACTGTAATGTTCTTCTGCGCTTAGTCATCCTGCGCCTCTTAGGAGGCTGTATAACTCTCTTTGTCTCTAAAACTCCCATAATCCACCAAAATAAATATATGAAAAATCAGATTAAAAAATATAATACCTTTTTCCCACGCAAATAACGCACACAAAATTGCGTACGCCTAAACATATTAGCAAAAGAAAGGCTAAGCGTCAATGCTTAGCCCGTGTTTTTGTTAAAGATTTTTAACATTTCTTTGGAAAAATTTTATTTCCTCTTTTCCTGGAAATCCACAACGGCATCGACAGACTTCATGCAGGCTGCTCTTAAGCCGTTAACTTCCAAAGCCTCAACACCTCTTATCGTGCTTCCGGCAGGCGAACATACGGCATCCTTAAGCACACCGGGATGCGAACCGCTCTGTAACTGAAGCTTAGCGGAACCAAGCATGGTCTGACTTACGAACTTATAGGCAAGAGTACGGGGAATACCGTACTTAACCGCAGCATCCGCATAAGCTTCCATAATCATATCCATAAAAGCGGGACCGCAGCCTGTTATTGCCGTTCCGATATTCATAAGTTCCGTAGGAAGCTCCTCAACAAGTCCGAGGCTTCCGAACAGATCTATAAGCTCCGATCTCTCATCTTCCTTAAGCGAATTGACTCTTTCAAATAAAAGCACGCCCTCGCCGACCATCGCGGGAGTGTTCGGCATAACACACTGTATCCTGGTCTCACTGCCAAGCAGCTTCGCATATTTTTCATGGGTCCAGCCGGCTGCTATGGATATTAAAGCCTTATCCTTAAGTTCTTCCTTAAGCTCTTCCAAAACCTCTTCAACCTGATAGGGCTTACATGCAATAACCACAACATCAACGCTCTTAACAAGTGCCTTTGGCGTGGGTGCCGGAACAAATCCTATCTTGGCCGCATTGCTCTTAAGCTTGTCCTGATGCGGTGCATATGCATACACATCCGCTCCGTCAACCTTGTCACTGTAAATGAATCCTGCGGCAATGGCCTGCGCCATATTACCCATTCCGATAAATCCTATCTTCATATTCTGCTCCACACCTCCTTATATGTATAAAGCATCAATTAATCTCAAAGTCCGTATCCTACAGCAAGAACTGGAATACGACATATCCGAAATACGCTGCAAGCAATATGATTCCCTGCGCTCTGTATAACTTTCCTTTTATTATCGCCGGTATTGTAAGCAAAAGCATAACGCCTAACATCACAGGAGTATCAACAACAAGCGATGCATTCATGCCCGCTATAGTCTTCTCAACCGGAATATGGAATGGCTGGATTGTCATCGACACTCCGCTTACCAACACCAGGTTAAAAAGATTGGCGCCTATAACATTGCCAAGCGAAAGCGCTCCGTGTCCCTTGGCAAGCGATGTAATTGCGGTTACGAGCTCAGGAAGCGAAGTTCCCAATGCCACGAATGTAAGCGCTATTACCGAAGTCGGAACTCCCAACGCAGTAGCGATGATTGTTCCGTTATCTACAAGGAAGTTGGCACCGACCGTGATCAAAGCCGCGCCTACAACAATTCTTCCTATATCAAAAAGCAGGCTGTCCTTAAATCCCTTAGGGGTCTCATCCTCTGCTTCCTTTTTCTCTTCAGTACCCGATGCCGCTGATGATAAAGCCTCTCTAACGGTCATCGTTATGTATATAATGAAGATAAGCAACAGAATGATGCCCGTCACTCTTGAGAAATATCCCGTAATATATGCCGTTGCCGCATAAAAAGCCGCTGCCGTAAAGAAAAAGAGCACGGGCTTGATAAGTTCTTTCTTATTGACTCCCGCAGGCTTAATCGCTACCGTAAGCGCCGCTATAAGCGAAGTATTACATATGATCGAACCTATGGCATTACCGTAGGCAATGTCGCCGATGCCCTTGGCTGCGGATGTCGCCGATACCATTACTTCGGGAAGCGTGGTACCTATGGATACGACCGTCGCACCTATTAAAAGCTCGGGAATATGATATCTCTTGGCTATGCCCGTGGCACCGTCAACAAACCAGTTGCCGCCGAATATAAGCAAAACAAAACCAAGAATAAAAAGCACTACTGCGGTTAACATAATATCCTCCCTCGTCAAACAGCCTTATCTGTCTGATTAAATCTTTGCCGTCTGAGTCATATTATACTACATCTTATTGATTCCCATAAGAGAAATCGGTCCGGTCTTACCGTCCCTTAATCTGGCAAGCATATCGTCCCAGTCATAATACGGCCCCATGACCCTGCCGTCACCGTACATATTATGTACGAAATATTCTTTCTTAGCCTCGGCGTCCGTCCTGCCTTCTGCGGATTCTATCATCACCGAGTGAACCTGCTGCCCTAAATCTTTTTTATCGTTATACATCGTAAGGATCATCACCTTGCTTTTCTCAAACAAAGCCTTCATCTTATCCTTCTTTGATGTCATGTCCACCTTAAGTCCGGCTTTAATAAGCGCATCCTTCATGGCAGGAACCGATACTCCGTATCTGCCGCTGTGCATTATTCCGTCCTTCTCAAAGCCTTCTATAAGCTTCGGAAGAGAACGGTCCGCAACATCAAGTGCCGTAAGCGCGTTATAAACCGCTATGACTTCACAGCCCGCCTTGTCCATTGTCGACATACCCAGATACAGACAGCTAAACCTGTTCTGACATTCTATGAAACGCAAGAACAATGCAGGTTCCTCCTCTTTTAACAAAGAAAGGCCCCTTCGGTTAAGCTCAAAATGGCTGGCCGCATACATAAAACCATGGCGTTGAAAAAAACTGAAGCATTGCATCGCAAAAAGAATGACAGCGTTGCCGATGTGTACCGGTATAAAGGCATAAAGCCACTTGACAAATCCCTTGTGTTCAATGCTCATGATTCTGTAAGCGCCTCGCTCTTACCATAGACTTATTCGTATCTGAGTGCCTCGATCGGATCCATCTTGGCAGCCTTATTGGCCGGGTAATAACCGAAGAACACACCGATAGCCATTGAGAATCCGATGGAGATGAGTACACTTTGCGGTGATATCTCAAATGCCGTCGACTGTATGAGCTTAACTCCCGCATAGCCCATAAGGATACCTAAGATCATACCTATTATACCACCTATCAGGCATATTACTATGGACTCTACGATAAATTGCATACGTATCGAACTGTTCGGTGCTCCGAGCGCCTTACGTGTACCTATCTCTCTTGTACGCTCGGTTATGGACACCAACATGATGTTCATGACACCGATACCGCCTACGAGTAGCGCTATGCCCGCTATGACCGATATCGCCAGAGTCATCGTGCCCATCATCGAGTTCATCTCTTCAAGATAACTGCTCATCGAATATGCCATCACCTCAAAGTCCTTATTGCGCTCATAATACTTATTGAAAAAATCCTGCGTCTCTGTTACGAATGCATTGACATCTATGTCACTTTGTCCGATCACAGAGAATGCGGAATAGTTATTCGTATGCGTGATCGCCTTGGCCGTACGTATCGGGATCAACATCCGGGTATACAGATCCTTGTCGGATACCGTCTCGAAGGAATATGAATCCTGCTTGTATTCATATACACCGACGATGATATAATTATAACTCTTGCCGCTTATCTCAACATGAACCGACTGTCCTATCGCTGCAGCGGTATCACCGGCATACATATTATTGACAAATTTATCCGATACCAGACACACCTTGGCCGCATCATTGAGTTCTCTTTCCGAGAACACTCTTCCCGTAAGCATCTCAATTTTATCCGAATGAAGCTGTCCGAGGTTAACACCTGAGATGTTGACATTGGCATATAATTGACCGTCTTTGACCTGGGTCGTGGTAACATCTTCATATGCTGCGATCGCATAGATCTTATCCTCATATGCTTCGATATATGCCTGTATCATCTCATCTGTCATATAGTCATCATCGGTAGGACGTCTGTCGCGATAACTTTCCGTATATACCATACCGTCTTCACTTACGTCTTCCTCATTGATCTTACGGGTGATCAGTACTTCTATATTGGACGCACCCATTGATGCGAACTCATTATTAAGTTCAACGGTAAGGGAATTACCTACCGTCATGATCGCTATTACCGATGCGATACCTATGATGATGCCAAGCATCGTAAGAAGAGCTCTCATCTTATTGGCTCTTAAGCCGGTGAGTGCAAGCCTGATATTCTCAAGTATCATCACTGGGCGATCACCCCCTTCCCCTTACGTTGTCCGGTTATCTCGCCGTCTTTTATGGTGATTATACGCTCACATTCTTCTGCCAGTTCAGGCGAATGCGTGATCAAAATGATCGTCTTCCCCTGTTCCTTGTGAAGCTTATGGAATATGTCCATGACCATACGACCTGTCGATGAATCCAATGCACCCGTCGGCTCATCGGCCAAAATGATCGCAGGATCGTTAGCCATCGCCCTTGCGATCGCAACTCTCTGCTTCTGGCCTCCTGATAATTCCTCAGGAAGATGGTGCATTCTGTCTTCCATTCCGACAAGCGCAAGTAATTCCTCTGCGCGCTTATTACGCTCGCGCATGCTCATACCTGCATATAACATGGGAACTTCTATGTTCTTGATCGCATTGGTCTTGGCTATAAGGTTATAGGTCTGGAACACAAAGCCTATCTTCTGATTCCTTATGCCTGAAAGTTCACTGTCCTTAGCCTGTGATATATCTATATCGTCAAGGATATACGAGCCTTCGGTCGGACGATCAAGCGAGCCTATGATATTCATAAGCGTGGACTTACCGCTTCCCGAAGCACCTACGACTGCCACGAACTCACCTTCATATACATCAAGATCTATTCCCTTAAGCACCGTAAGTTCATTGGGCGTTCCTATATAAAAGCGCTTTACAATACCGCGCATTTTGATTATCTGTTTTCTGTTATCTTCCATTTTTATAAACCACCGGCAGGTCCCATCATCATCATGAGATTATCCATTCCGTTGCCTTCGCTGCCGAAAACTATAACCGTCAAGCCGTCAGAGAGTTCAGGGGACTTAATCTCAACATAGTAATCTGTCTCAACACCGGTCGTGACATTGATCCTTCTTGTCGGAGTCATACCGGGCATCTGTCCCTGCATATCCGGAGCATTCTTTCCGCCGAATAAAGGCTTCTTACCCTTACCTGCATCCGGGATGTCTGCAGGTGCATCGCCCTCTGCAACTTCTTCACCTGCAGATGCTGCGGATGCGTCAACCACGGTATCTTCGACCTCTATGTAAGTGTTTCCGTTTTCATCAGTTTGCACTGCTGAGAAGGGAACTGCATATACATCATCAGCCTCATCAACTATGATATTTATCTTGGCTGTCATGTCCAAACGCAGGTCCTTACTGTCTGAAGTGATCTTCATCTTAACCAGATAACTGGCTGTACCGCTTGTGGTTGTGGCACCTGATGAAGACGCGGATGATGCGGCAGCCGCAGTTGCTCTCGGAGCAATCTGGATTACTTCTGCCTCAAGCTCTTCATCACCCGTTGCATTGGTCTTAAACTTAACCTGCTGGCCGACTTTGACCTTGCTTATATCGTATTCATCTATTCCTGCCTCTATTACATACGAAGACAGATCCTCGAGTGTAACTACGGTCTGTCCGTTATAGTTGTCACCGGGCTCATAATTAACGGCAGTGATTATGCCTGCGAAAGGAGCGCGCAGAGTCGCTTCCTCAAGCATCTCCTCATACTTGCGGACCTTATCCTCAAAGTCTCTGCTTGCTACGGATGCATCAAGCTTAGCGCTGTCGTAATTGTTCTCTGCATCCTTTACGCCATTTACATCCTTACGATAGTTGTCTTCCTGCTTACGCTGTGCATCGGTTAAACTATCAGCTGCCGAGTCCAAAGACTTCTTTGCCGAGTCAGTTGAAGATTTTGCACTCTCCATTTTACTCTTAGCAGTCTCCATGTTAGAGATTTTGTTGGAAAGGGCATTCTTCTTTTCTACGAGTTCGTTATAATCTCCCTGGTCAGCCGCTGATATATAACTATCATTTGCATTCTTTAATCTTTCTGCTTTCTGGTCAATAGCCTGTTGGTCCGAACTTGAAGCACCTGTATATGAGGCATCATTAACGTCAACAAACTGCGCTGTCGGAGTATCACTTATATAACCACCGGCTTCAATTTTCTCCAATGCATTTCCTTGAGTGGCAATATTATTCTGATTCAAGAAAACCATCAAATCTACCTTCGCCTCGTTAAACTCAGCAAGTTGACTCGATGTATCCGGTGTGGAATAGTCTTCCAGTCTCTTCTTTACCTTCTGAAGCTCTTCCTGAAGATCGTAGTATTCATCTTCATCATAATAGTCCTCATATACATCGTAGACTTCATCAAATACCCTAGACGCTTCTGCCTTCTCACCCTTCGCGGTATCGTATATCCTCTGTGCCTTGTCGAGTTCTTCAAGATTACGATTCGTATCATTAACCGCATCAAGCTGCGTATTATATAAGCCGCGGCTCTGATTATCCATTGAGTTTGCCGTCTTCTTCTGCGCGATGGCAAGGTCGGTCTTGGCGTTCGCCAGGTTGCGCTCGATATCCTCGGTATCAAAGGTACAAATGATATCGCCTTCTTTAACCGCATCGCCAAGCTTGACATTGACTTCAGCCACCTTGACGTTGCTTAAAGAAGATACGATTATGTCCTTCTTCTCAACGCTCGCAATCTTACCTGTGCCGCTCACGGACTTGACAAGATTACGCTTCTCAAGCACATAGGTCTCCTGTGTCATCTGACCCATCAGTTCCTCTGCCTTCTTCTTGGTCTTATGAACCATTACAGCTATGATGATCGCGATCACAGCCACTATGACTATGATGATGACCGCCTTCTTATGCTTCTTGATAAAATCCCCTATTTTCTTCATAGGCTTCTCCTTAATTGCCTTTCTTACGTAAGAAATTGTTGTGAAAATGCAGGCGCCACGACCATCGCCCACAGTCACTTATGATAGCACAACAGAATGTAAAAGTGGGTGGATTTAGCAGAATTTAAGGAAAAAGTAAGATTTGATTTGAAATGCAAATCCTGTTAGACTATAATAGTTCATGGAATAATCTCGGGGAAGGAACGGAGACTTATATGAGAGAATATTGCCTTAGCTGCTGTTCTACGGCAGACTTAAGTGAAGCAAGGTTTAAGGAGATGGGGATCACTTATATCCCTTTCCATTTTTCTTTGGGTGACAAGGAATATGCTGATGATTGCGGCAAGTCTGTATCACCGCAGGAATTGTACAGAAGGATGCTTGACGGCGAAGATTCCAAGACCAGCCAGGTCACGGTAGCCGATTATATCAAGTATTTCGAGCAGATTATCAAGAGCGGCAGAGACGTTCTTCATGTAGCACTTTCAAGCGGTATATCCGGAAGTTATAATTCGGCATGTGTCGCAAGAGACGAACTTTTATATGATTATCCCGATTGCAAGATCTATGTTATAGATTCCTGCGCCGCTTCAAGCGGATACGGCCTTTTGATGGATAAGCTCCATGAACTTAAGGAAGGCGGAATGGGAATTGATGAACTTGCCGAGTGGACCGAAGAGAACAAGCTTCGTCTTCACCACTGGTTCTTCTCATCAGACTTAACCTTCTTTATAAAGGGCGGTCGTGTTACCAAGACAGCAGGATTTGTGGGCAGTGTCCTTAATATCTGTCCTTTGCTTAATGTGGATTTTGAAGGTAAGCTTATACCCAGAGAGAAGATCCGCGGTACGAATAAGGCTATCAAGCGTGCAGTAGAACTTATGGAAGAGCATGCCGAGAACGGTCTTGATTATGACGGCAAGGTATACATCAGCAACTCAGAGTGCCTTGACGATGCCAAGAAGGAAGCCTCTCTTATAGAAGAAAAGTTTAAAAAGATGAACGGTCATGTTGAGATCTATCCCATCGGTGCCGTAATCGGAAGCCACACCGGTCCCGGAACCGTAGCACTCTTCTTCTGGGGTGATAAAAGGGAAGACTGATCCTATAACGCTCCGATATATGAAGCAAATCCAACGATAAGCGTCATGGTGACTATCGATATAAGTGTTGATGTCGATACGATCCTGGCGCTTAATTCTTCATCACATCCGAATTTTATTGCGAACATCGTCGTAAGTGCCGCAGTGGGTGCCGATGCAGATACAATGACTGCAATGAGCACAATACCCCTTAATCCCATGGCATAAAGTACACCTAACAGGAGCACCGGTCCTGCTATCAGTCTGATAAGATATACCTTCACCTCATCTATACCGCCTAACAGATCAGCAGGCTTAAACTTTGACATCGTATATCCTATGATCAGCATGGGAACAGGTGTGTTAAGGGATGCCATATAGTCGACAGGGATCATGATGATCTGCGGAAGCCTCGTGGATGTGAAGAAGAATATCAGTCCTATCACGACCGCAATCACCCCGGGATTAAGAATGATCTTCTTAGTCTCAAAGCCTTCACTTCCCTTGGCCATTATATACTGACCGTATGACCATATCAGCAGATTAAAGACAACAAGATAAGCCGCTCCGTAGAATACTCCGTCCGGACCGAGCAATGCAGATAAAAGCGGAACTCCCATGAATCCGCAATTGGAGAATATCGAGGCAAATCTCAAAACCTTCCTTTTGCCTTCTTCCTGCTTACGGAATACAAGTAAAGCGATGATCAGACATATAAGATGCGACAGCACCGCCCCTGTCAAAGCCAGGAGAAAATTGTGAAGAAGACTCTTTTCAAAATCCCTTTGAAATGCACTTACTATAAGACACGGATTAACGATATATATGACGATATCGTTGATGTTCTTAACACCGGCCTGCTGCAGCAGCTTAAGCTTGCCGCATGCAAAGCCTATCCCTATGAGTATAAAAAGTGTCAGCACCTGTGTTCCGACAACAACAAAACTGTCAAGCATAATACAAACCTTCTTACAGACCTCTTACATATCCGCCTTAACTTCAATCTTCGGATCAAAACATTCCATATATTTTACTTTGAAAAGATTGGCTCTGTGCTTCTTGTCAATGATCTCCTTGATTCCCTTATCCTCTATCTCGCCCGTCCTGATATACTTATCAAGCGTCGCATAGGTGAAGCCTAAGTTATCCTCATCCGTCTTGCCGCAAAGTCCGTCTATCGGGACTTTATCAACAAGCACATCGGGCAGGTTAAGCAATCTTCCTATTGCCTTAACTTCATCAACCGTAAACCCGCACAAAGGTGAGAAATCACCCGCAGCATCACCGTATCTTGTCGAATACCCGACCCAGTCCTCGGATAAGTTACATGTATTGACCACTCTTCCGTTATTGCTCTGGGCTACGGCATAAAGCGTCGCCATACGGATCCTCGGAGGAATGTTCGTCGCCGACTGAACCGACAGTTCGCCCGAAAGCGCCTCAGAGACAGTCTTTTTAAGCGCTGCAACAGTATCTCCCACGTTTATCTCAAAATGCTTAATCCCAAGATGATTGACAAGCGTGTAAGCTGCATCGATATCGGGCTGAATTCCGCTTGGCATTAAAACGCCAATGACCCTGTCACGACCGAGAGCCTCAACACAGAGTGCGGCCGCCACCGAACTGTCCTTGCCTCCTGAGATGCCCACAACGGCATTGCATCCGGGACCGTTTAATTCAAAGAATTCTCTTATCCAATTGACACAGTCATCTTTAAGTTTTTTCAGTACTTCCGTATCCATATATCCACCCTCTTATTCGACTTCGTCGGGATCATAGCCAAGCGCCTTACACATATCGGCAAGTCTGTCCACCGGGAAAGGCGGGTTCTTGGCTGCCTTGGTCGCAACAGACATAAGCTTTGCCGGATTGTCATCTGCCGCGATTCTGTTGGAACTTAATGCACCGCAGCTTCTGCATCTGTGAATGAGCGCCCACTCTCCGTCATCTCTGACCCACACCGCTATGGGATCCATAATGCCGTGGCAGGTACTTGCCCTGTCACCCGGAGTATTGTCCAGATGAATGCTTGACAGACACTTCGGGCAATGATTCCTGTGGTCCGTTCCGGCATTGTCGGGATGTATCTCCCTTCCGCATACAGCACAGGTAAATGACTCATGGCATGCATGGTCTTTATAATATCCTTTTACCTTTATATCGTCAGATCTCATATCTTTAACCTATTCCCATTCGATAGTGCTGACAGGCTTTTCGCTGATATC
>JAFYBE010000112.1 GCA_017540355.1 Lachnospiraceae bacterium
GCCGATGTTCTTCTCGAGTTTCTCCCACTCTTTCTTGATTCCTATTACTTCCTTCTTGGGTAATACATCAAATGTGCCGTCCTCAGACATTCTCTCGATGTCTTTGAGTCTCTTGATTCTTGACTGAATTGTCTTGAAGTTCGTAAGCATACCGCCAAGCCATCTCTCATTGACGTAGTACATACCGCAACGCTCTGCCTCAGACTTAACTGCATCCTGAGCCTGCTTCTTAGTACCTACGAAAAGAATTGTGCCGCCTGCATTGGCAATGTCAAATACAGCCTTATAAGCCTCATCAACAAGACCTACTGTCTGCGGTAAATCGATGATGTGAATACCTTTACGCTCCGTGAAGATGTAGGGAGCCATCTTAGGATTCCATCTTCTTGTCTGGTGTCCAAAATGAACACCTGCCTCAAGCAACTGCTTCATTGAAATAACGCTCATTTAATTTACCTCCATTCGGTTAAGCTTCCGCATCGGGGAAAACATCGAGCATCTAATGCTTCCTCATGCCCATTTCGCGAGGTAATCCCACGAACACCCAGGCCTGAACACCCGATACGTGTTTTTTAGTCAACTTGTGTATTATACAACGTGCTTGTTAATCACGTCAAGCATTTCATCTTTTTCTACGGGCTTTCTGATAAAATCAAGTGCTCCGAGCTTTAAAGCCTGCATTACCTTGTTCTTCTGACCTGCCGCAGAAATCATAACAACCTTAAGATCCGGATAATCAGATCTTATCTTTTCCAGAGTCTCAAGACCGTCCATAACTGGCATTGTAATATCCAAAGTCACAAGGTCGGGAGTAACGGTCTCAAAGGCCTTAAGCGCCTCTTCTCCGTTGGCTGCCTCACCTATAACTTCATGACCTGCTTCCTTAAGGGTACTGGTAAGTACCTTTCTTATTATTCTTGAATCATCTACAATAAAAATCTTTGCCATGTATTATCTCCTCTTTCCCACGGATATGTGACTATATCGAATAGTCCTCATCAAGTATCACCAAAACATCCAAATCCTTGCCGCATACAACTATCGGCAGTACCAATATCGATTTACTCTTCATGGTGCCGGGTGCATCGGTTGCCACCGGTGCAAGCATATCGACATCAACATCCTTATTACTCATATCCGTAGCCAAAAGACCGTTAACGCAGTTAATGAGCTCGCACATTGCATCCAATGTGTCTTCAGGGCCTTCAACATTATCCGCACCGGCAAAAGCCACAGCCGCCTTCTTCATTGCATCATCTATATCGCCCGTAATTGCGGTTACTATTTTGTGATCTCCCGTAAGTTCCTGGAGCGAGAGACAGCTATAATCAACCGAATCAACTATTCTTGGCCGCTTAACGTATATGTGGTTATCCAGCAGTCTCATTGAGGTACGTACCATGACACCACACAGATTCTGCACAAGTTCCGGTCTGTCATACAAGAAGATCGGCATTATCCTGTCGACGTTGCAGCTCTTTAATTCTTCCATATTCATGGGAGTAAGGTTGTTATCCTTCTGATAACTCATAAGCGCATCATCGAACTCATCGGCTGACATCAGGTCAAGATCTATGACAGCCTGCATAAATGCCAGGAAGGCATTGCCCTGCAGAACCAAAAGTCTTCCGACCTGTTCTTCGTTAAGATATCCCTCTGATATCGCTATGTCTCCGAATCTCTTGTCATAGATGGTCTGAAGTTCATTGACCTCTTCTACCTGCTCGATTGTCATTAACTTCTCGGATATTGCTATAACTCCGAGTCGGACATATCTCTTCTCCTGTCCGGTATAAATCTTATGAAGGTCAGCTTCTGAAAGCGCCCCCTTCTTAAGCAGGTAATCTGCGAATATTCTGTCAAACATAAAGGTCCTCCTCTATATCTTTGCCACCAACTGTAATGTATTACCTGTTACAGATTATCTTCGCTATCTCTTCATTGCCGGCTCCCTTGGGTATCTTATGGGTTCCGGCTGATATTATTCTGTCATATCCGTGTTGCATGAGCCATACGTCGTATTCATGTGCATTGGATACAAGTCCGGCCGATTCAAGCTTCTTGGCAACCGAATCCGATCCCATTCCTTTATCCACCGTTATCGTCACATAATCGCCTGTATCCGCGGCCTGTTCCTTAACAGGTTCCGGTGTGGGTTCGGGCGTAGGCTCCGGTGTCGGTTCGGGTGTTGGTTCAGGTGTTGGTTCGGGTGTCGCTTCGGGTGTCGCCTCCACAGCTTCATCCGAAACTTCTTCGCTTACCCCTTCGGCAGCATCCGCAGGCTCTTCCGTCACATCGACCGCTTCCGTCTCCGGTATTATCTCTACAACCGATACCGTAGGTTCCGAATTCAGATCCGTCAGTACCGTAGGCTCCATCGTCATGCCTAACTGCTCAGCCCTTGCCATGATTTCATCATCACTCATCGGCTTGGCTTTATCCATTTTAAGTGCCGCACATATACATATTCCGGCGGCAATCATAAGTCCTATTCCTATTCCTCTTAAGTAGCTTCTCAGTCTCATCTTATTCCTCTCAGCCTATATCAGAAGCTCTTGAAAAGGTCAATTACAAGTTTAACCTCTCCCACTCCGAGTCCTAATTCCTTCGCAATGGCCATATTTGACTTACCCTCTTTATGAAGGGCAAGGATTCTGTCATTATTGTTCATACTGTTGCTGTCCGAGTCAAACATAAGCTCAACGCCTTCATTGCCGATGGGGCCGTCCTGCCTCTGTTCGGCGGCATGCTTCTTCTTTTCTTTTTTAGGCTCTTTCTTGGATTCTTTCTTGTCCGCATCAGAAATAACAGCCGCTTCTTCAGCAAAAGCCGCCACATCTTTCGGAATCTCAACCACTTCGGGCTCTAAAGAAGTGAAGGGTTCACTTACACTGTCGGATACCATATCGTCTATGGTTTTGATCGCATCTGCCGTAACTGATGTGTCGACAACGGGTTCTGAAACCGCAGGCTTCTCTTGGGCCTTAACCGGTGCCGCCGAAGCCTTCTCAGGAATTGTCTCTGAAAGTCTTCTTACATCCTTCTCAAGCTGACCGAGCTCCGCAGCCGTATTCTTCACCTGACTGTGCTTATTGTCAATCATATCATATAAGAATACCGCTTCTTCATGATCCTTATGTATCTGCTTGATGACCGTATCGGAATACTCATTAACAGCCATCATCTTCTCATTGGTGAGTCTGTCCATGTAACGCTCAAGCTTATCCTTGCTGTCGCTTATGGAAAGCTTGGCTGCTTCGTCAATGCTCTCTTTGGCCTTGCGAACCTGCTCATCAACTATATCCTTGATAGCCTCATCATCTATGTGTACTCCGTCTTCAAAGCTTTCACTGCTTTTATCCGGCACAAAAAAACTTACTGTAGCAAGCAAAGCGCCCACTACAAGGATTATAATCATCGGTAACATACTGTCTGTCCTCTAACTCCTTGCCCTCATTTATATTTTCATATCAAAGCCCGAATACTTCGGAATTACTTTGCCGTCAGTATTCTGATCTTTTTTCTTACGATTCTTACCGCCGTCGCCGGTATATTCGTTGCTGCCTTTGTCTCTTGAGTCGAACTTTTTCTGCCTGTTGTTGGCATCTTCGCTCTGATTGACATCGATGCGCTTAGTCTCCATCTCCTGATCGAACTGATCCTGGAAATTCATGTGATCGACATTAACCTTGGCTTCCTGATTATGTCTGATATTATTAAAATCATTGATGCCTGTCATGGCACTGTTGAGTTCAACTATACCCAGAGCCATAATACACCTCCGTACCTGCCTTATCAGTTCATACCAACCATCTTAACATCGCCGCGTTCCTTGACAAAGCGACAATACTTAACGGGTTCCTTGATTATCTTGGATACATCGCTTATCGCAATCTTAACACCGGGATATACCGTATCCTTAACCACTACGGCTGCCTTCTTCTCATCGGCAAGTAATGCCGTGATATCCTCAAGTTCGGCGTAGTTGTCATGCTGCTCTTTCTTCTTGTCTCTGACAACTCCCGCAAGACCCTTGATGTTCTCAGCCTGTTCCGGTGTGAACTGAATTCCTCCGGCAAGCTTTTCTTTGGCGGCTTCCAATATCGGAATCGCTCTGTTAATCGTCTTGTTATTGCTGTCTATGAGTTCTTCAAGTTCTTTATGACGCCTCTTGATCGTAGGGCTTATTCCTATCTCGACCACGGTGTCCGTTCCCATATCAGAGCCGAGTATTTTGGCTTCGACTAAAGTAGTAGCCGCAACTTTTCCGCCTGATATGAAGCCTCTCTTACCGCCGACGTGAACTTCGGTTCCGGCAAGTATCTGACTGTGCATTATGGAACCGGCCTCCACATAACCAGATGCTTCAACAGTGGAATTCTCTATAAACTGTGCTATGACATTGCCGCCGGCTTTAAGTACGCCTCGGCTCATGCCGTTCATTCCTCTTGCAATCGTAATATTGCCGCCGGCCTCGATCTCAGCACCTTCAACGACACCTCTGACCTCTACGTTACCCTTGGCTCTTATCACGAAGTTGGTGGCAACGTTACCGTTGACCTGAACATTGCCTTCGTATTCTATGTTACCCGTAGACGGATCAACATTCTCAACCTGCATTACATTACTTACGAACACTCTGCCTTCTACAAGGCTTACATGACCGTCACAGGTTGCAAAAATCTCATTCTTATCGTCCGACAATCTGATGTTACGTCCGAAACGCAACACTCTCTTACGTATATCCCTGGGCTTGGTCTTCTCGCCCAGCACAGAAAAACCATACTTGCCCGGCACTTCTCTGTGAAGCCTTGCAAGCAGATCTCCGTCCGATACGTGATTAATGATATTAAGATTGAAGAAATCGACAGATCCGTCTTCCTTAAGTGTGGGTCTGGCTTTAAGATCGGTATTGAAAAAATACTCAATCTCGGCATCCTGTCCCTGAACGGGTTCTTTGCCTTCTGCCAGAACTATGTCCGTAAAATATTTTCTGTTAGAAACGAATTCTTTAATCGCATCTTCCTTGATGCCGTATACCACGCCGAGGTTCTTAAGGCTTGCCATTATATCCGACACTTCATTAACCGAACCGTTCTGAGACGGCGGGAAAAAGCGTCCGACACAAACCATATTCTCATCTCTGAGTTCAAGACTTAAATGCTCGCTCACCGGCGGAGTCTCAACCAGATTGATCTTAATGGTCTTCTCCTCGGTAAGTTCGGCAACCGCCTTGCTTACTTCAGGAACAAGGAACTCGACTTTGGCAAGGTTAAGATAGTCAACCAAGGTACCTACTTCGATAGGCGCTCCCCCATCCGTCGCCGGCGTGAGCTTAAGCTTGGTTCCGTCCTTTTCACATATCAACTGAAATCCTGCGTCCATGTATACCCCCTGCACTGCAGAATGATCTATACTCCACTTGTAAGAATACCCATGTATTTGCCCATCTTGGTCTTCATACGTGACAGAGCCTTTGTATGAAGCTGGGATACTCTCGATTCGGATACCTCAAGCACCATTGCTATTTCTTTTAATGTCAATTCCTCGTAGTAGTATAACTCGATAACTCTGCGTTCTTTCTCCGTCAGGAGATCAAGCGCTTCTATCAAGACTTCTTTTAACTCACCTTCCTCATATGCCTCATCCGGTTGCATGTAATGTGAAGATGTTCCCCGTCCGCTCGGTATATCACTTCCCGATTCCATAAATTCATTAAGCGATATAACGTTCGTAACGTTAAGCTGGGTCTGCCAGTCAACAAACTCATCCGACGTAATGCCAAGTGCCACGGCAAGTTCTTCATCGGTGGCCTGTCTGCCATGTTCGGCTTCGAATTCCTTCATGGCTGCATCTATCTGCTTCTGCTTCTGTCTGACGGTTCTGGGTATCCAGTCCATCTTACGTATCTGGTCCAAGATCTCTCCTCTGATACGCAACGACGCATAAGTCTCAAACTTGTTCTGCTTGGTGTAATCATACTTGTCGATTGCATCGATAAGTCCGAATATTCCGTAGCCGACAAGATCGTCGTACTCAACATTGTATCCGAGATACATGCTTAAGCGACCCGCAACCACCTTGACCAAAGGTGAATATTCCAATATGAGCTTTTCCCTTAATTCCGGCGAGCCAAGTCTGGCATAATCTTTCCACAGATTGGCTCTGGCAGTTTCGTCCATTGCGTACCCCTCAAGACCTTACCGTATTACTCTTCCTGTTCATCGGCCTTATCAGTCTGTTCGTATTCGGGATTCTCATCTACCGAATCCGATGTATCCTCATAAGCTGTGTTGTCAGCCGCCGCATCCTGCTCGGTTGCGGTGCCGTCCGAAGGCTGAACGTCTTTCTCGACGACTTTACCTTCCTGTTCGGCTCTTTCTATCTCTTCCTGCTCAACCTCTTTTTCAAATTTGAAGATTACCTTCTGAAAAACAGTGCCCAGAATATAGAAAATAATCAACACTATAAGAAGGATGAACAGAGCTTTTTTCACATCGTAATGCAGCAAATATGTGATTATGCTTGTAAATGCTCCCGCAAGTAGCGTAATAAGCGCAGGCAGAAGCTTCATCCTATCACTCATTCCTGTATACTCTCTTATCTCTATATATGACAATAAGGTAAGATCCCTATATCGTCATCGGTTCCTTACCTATTGCCCTTATCAGATATTCTCCCGTCTCAGGATAGAATATCACCGTTCTTCCGTAATTATTGCCTGTATCTTCGGCAATCAGTCTGATACCCAGCTCTTTAAGCTTTGCCTTGACAGCTGCAACATTGCGTTCGCCGACTCTTAACATCGGTGAATCCTTGTTCACCGAGAACATCTGAGCTCCGCCTGCAATCTTTGCAACCATTCTTTCTCTTTTAGCACCCTTTTTGATCGCCATCTCTAAGACTGCATCAACACCGGTATCCGCAAACTTAGCAGGATTGTTGCCCACTCCGATTGTAGTACTGTCCGGTAGCATCACGTGCACCATTCCGCATATCTTGGTAGAAGGATCATATAATACAACACCTACACAGGAACCGAGTCCCAAGGTGATTATGCTGTCAGGGCTGGCACAGACATTCATGTCCGCCATTCCTACCTTTACTTCCATATCAATTAACTCTCCGGTCTGTTATCCACTTATGATTCCTAATGCTGACAATATCTTCTCGTATGACTCCATATCGGGAATCATGATAAAGAAACCGTCTATGTCGATATCATCCGATATCTGTGACTGAATAAGAAGAATCTTATCTCCCATGATTCCGAACTCGATGGCCGGCACACTTAAAATTGCTCCCGCCATGTCTATCGCCAGATCCGGGATAGACGGATATATGGTGAGGTTGGTAAGCGTAGCCAACGCATTAAGATATGATCCCGTGATAATGTTGGATATCTCCTTAAACGCCGAACGCTCCATCTCGCCGAAATCTTCAGAAGCCATGTCTCCCATAAGCTTCTTGACCAAATGAACAGCAATATCTTTTTTAACAAGGAAAAGGATACTTCCCGTTATATCGCCTTCTACAGCAAGGTATGCTCCTGCCATGACCTGCTCCTCACCACCGAGGAGTGTACCTACATCCTTAAAGTCAAGAGTAAGTACCTGAGGCACCTTCATATCAACCTTACACTGTAACAGCGAAGCAAGGGCGGTTGTTGCATTCCCCGCCCCTATATTACCTAATTCCTTAAGCACATCAAAGTATTGCGTCGAGATACTCTCTAACGTTAAATCGCTCATGTGCTATTCCTCCTTCGTCGACTTCTCCATTACGACCATGTCGAGATCAAGCAGTGATACCAGGACTCCGTCAACCTTACCAACACCTGATACAAAGTGCGCAAGCTCTTCAGATGTGTCTACCTTAACACGCTCTATCTGACTGTCTTCCAAAGCCACAACTTCCTTGACCGCATCCACGATAAGACCTATCTTGCCGTACTTCTCCATCTTGATGATGATGAATCTTGTACTCTTGGTCTCCTCTATCTCTTCAAGGCCCATCTTAAGCCTTAAGCTCATTATAGGGATGATCTCGCCTCGGATATTGATTACGCCCTTGATATAAGAAGCGACATTGGGTACTCTCGTAACATGCTGCGGTCTTACGATATTATCAACATAACTGATGTCGATACCGAACATCTCAGTACCCATCTCTATCTTGATGTATTGAACAGCTTCTGAATAAATCTTTACTTCATCCATTCTTCCATCCCTCCCTGTTAAATCAAAGCATTAGGATCAATGATGAGTGCAACCTCGCCGTTACCCAAGATCGTAGCACCACTGATAACCTTGCTTCTCTGAATATACTTGCCAAGGGACTTGATAACTATCTCCTGCTGACCCGTAAGTTCGTCTATTACAAGACCGGCCTGCTTGTCACCCTTCTTGACAATAACTACTACAAGATCCTCATCCTCTGCCTTGGCTGAATTACAATCAAGTATCTCATTCAGTCTGATGATCGGGATGATATTACCTCTTAAGTTAATAACTTCTTTCTGCTGTACAGCCTTAACTTCGTCGGGTCTTATGCTCTCGATTGTCTGTATGTTACCCAAAGGAATAGCATACTTCTCATCACCGACGATAACCATAAGGCTCTGTATGATGGCAAGTGTAAGAGGAAGTCTGATGGTCCATGTACTTCCTACGCCGAGCGTAGACTTAACATCAACTTCACCTGAAAGAGATTCAATCTTAGACTTAACAACGTCAAGTCCGACACCTCTTCCGGAAATGTCTGATACCTGCTTAGCCGTTGAGAAGCTGGGCAGGAACAGGAGGTTGATGATCTCCTTGTCAGACATCTGATTAGCCTGTTCTTCTGTAATAGTGCCTCTCTCAAGGGCCTTGGCCTTAACGGCCTCAACATCTATACCGTTACCGTCATCTCTAACTTCGATGACAACGTTGTTACCATCCTGGTAAGCATCAAGGAAGATAGAACCTTCTTCCGGCTTACCTCTCTCCTTACGAAGAGCAACGTCAGACTCGATACCGTGATCAGCAGAGTTACGTAACAGGTGCATCAGAGGATCACCGATCTCATCAACCACTGTTCTGTCAAGCTCTGTCTCTTCACCTGACATATAGAGTTCCATCTTCTTGCCGAGCTTCTTCTGTAAGTCTCTGATCATACGAGGGAACTTATTAACTACGCTCTCAATAGGCACCATTCGAACTTTCATGACTGACTCATGAAGTGATGTGGTGACATTCTCGAGGTACTCGATATGCTCGCCTACGTCGTTGGCTGCTTCATTATCTGCAGTAGCTGCCGATACAAGTGAATTCTTGGCTGTGATAAGCTCACTGACAAGATTCATAAGATCATCCAGCTTCTCAATATCCACTCTGACCGTTCTGTTAACAACAGGCTTCTTCTTCTCTGCTGTAGCAGGCTTATTGCCGGCAGGCTCAGCCTTTGCTGCAGGAGCATTGCTTCCTGTTGTAACTTCGGGAAGTGTAACTTCTTCTTCGGCATCCTTATCATCGGCTGCGGAAGCGGCTGCTCCCGTATCCTCAACAATTCCGCCGACAGCATCTTCTATCTCGGATACGCCCTTAGCGGCAGCTATAGCCGCATCGACCGTTGAATCCGTAATAAGTATCACACTGAACTCAAATTCAAATCTCTCATCTTCGATATCCTGTGTAGAAGGAACGGATACCACGATTTCGCCCAATTCTTCCAAAGCCTTGAACACAAGGAATGCTCTTGCGGACTTAAGTATGCATGCTTCCTGCACGTATACGGTAAGACCGATAACATTCTTGCCTTCTTTCTTGGCTGCTTCGATAACATCAACCTGCTCTTCGGAGAACTTAATCTCTTTCCACTTGTTCTTGCCCGAATCGGATGCAGAGGAAGCCGGTGCCTCCTTAGCGGGCTCAGCTGCCTTGGCATCATCTGCCGCATCAGCCGCAGGTGCCTCTCCTGAAAGGAAACCGTTAAGCGACTTGATGATTGCCGCATTCTCGTTGGTTCCTTCATCTCCGCCGCCCTGAATATTGTCAAGATATTCCTGGATGGCATCAAGACACTGGAATATGGTATCGATCATAGCAGAATTAACTTTGATCTCACCGTCTCTTACCTTGGAGAATACGTTCTCCATCGCATGGGTAAGATCCTGCATTCTCTTATATCCCATTGTACCTGCCATACCCTTAAGGGAATGTGCGGCACGGAATATCTCGTTGACAGTATCCATATTATCGGGATTCTGTTCAAGCTCCAGTATCTGGGTATTCAGATTCTGTAAATGTTCGTTTGTCTCATCAATAAAGACTTCTAGGTATTGGCTAACATCCATTTCACTTTACCCCCACGTGTAAAATAATCTCCTGTGCAATGTCCTTAAGCGGTACCTCCTCGTCGGAGTAGCCGGCCTTAACGGCCGCCTTGGGCATACCGTACACTACACAACTGCTACTTTCCTGTGTGATACAATATATCTTCTTCTTTTCTCTAAGATGTCCGATTCCTTCGGTTCCGTCCGCGCCCATTCCGGTCATAACGACACATACAACTTCATCGAAATTACAATCGGCGAGCGATTCATACATATAATTGGCACAGGGCTTAACACCTTCTCTTGTAGGTTCATCGGTGTAATGTATCTTGCATCCGGCTCCGCTCTTGACTATGTTCATATGAGCTCCGCCCTTGGCAATATATACACAGCCCTTCTGCAGTACATCTCCTTCGGCAGCTTCCACTACCTTGATACGGCTCATGCTGTTCATCCTCTCGGCAAGTGAAGCCGTGAATCCGACAGGCATATGCTGAACCATAACAACCGGTGCATTGAGATCTTCCGGAAGGAAGGGTATTACGCTCTGTAAAGCTTTGGGACCTCCGGTCGATACCGCAATGGCAACGATCCTGTTGCCCGTAAGCCTTGCAGTGCCTTTCCTTGCAAGATCCTCTACCTTCTTAACGTCCTGTCTTGCTGTGGAAGCATGCGGCAACGAAGAACTTACGGTTGCATTGCTCACCGCCTCCAGAAGCGTCATGAACTGCTTGATGAACTCTTCATCCTTGACCTTGAACGACCACTCAGGCTTATGTATAAAGTCCATGGCTCCCAGATCAAGTGCATCCATCGTGACCTTCGCACCTTCCATTGTAAGCGTGCTGGCCATGAGTATCTTGGCTCTGATGCCCTCTTTCCTAAGTGCCTGTAGAAGTCCTATACCGTCCATCTGCGGCATATTCACGTCTAAGACTACTGCATCATATGTATTTTTCCTCAGAAGCTCGAGTGCCTCAAGACCGTTCTTAGCCTCGTCGGCAACCGTGTATCTGGCATCTGTTCGTATTATATCACCGAACACCCTTCTCATGAGTGCAGAGTCATCTACAAGCAGAATTTTTTTCATTTTTTCACCAAACTTTCTAAATGTTCAGACTATTGTGATGTATTAGAAGCCTTTTTGTCTGTGTCTGTTACGTCGTTCTTCTTCAAAAATGAACTGAATTATCTCTTCTCTTGCTTCATTGTCCAGATTCATATACTGAACACGGTGCTCATATTCGCCGGGCCTGTTCTCAAGTTCCCTTACATCCAGAATCTTGCAGGCAATCTTGTATTCCTTGGTCTCTCCCTTAATAAACAGGCTGTAATTGACCAGGATATAACTTCCTTTTTCATACATATAATTGGATACGAATCTTAATCCGCCGCCGCTTATATCAACTACCACGCTTCTTTTTAAAGGCAGGCCGGGAACAAGCTGCAGAGAACCCTTTTGCTCAAGCTTGTCGATCTCTTCCTCAAAAAGATTCCTTGAGTCCATATCAAGTACACAGCTGTATCTGTAAAACTCTCTTCTCTGATACTTGCGCAGGTTGGTCTCAAGTTCCACGAGCACAATATATACATTGTTGCTCTTATACCTGTCCACCACTCTTCCTATACACTCATACAATCCGAGCTCAGTATAGAAGAATATTTCATATTCTCCGTCAACCGGAAGCAGTATGAGCTTTGTGGCCTCTATGGGCATCAATATCTCCATCCTGTCTTCACTTAAAACATCAAAGACCTTTGTGGCATATGTTCTTTCGGTATTCACATCACCGGGTGATGCGTTCCTCCTCACAGCCTTAAGATCAACCCTCTGACCGGGTACGACATATTTTTCAATCATTCGTAGTGCCCCCTATCTATCTGTCCAGCTTTTTCCCTGTTACTATGTGTGAGAAAAATGCTGCCATCCCTCGTTTTTTAACATCCGTGTTAAGCTCTCTGTTCATAAGGATTGCCGCTATGTTCTCGTATGCCTTTGCAGACTTGGCGGTCGGATTGGCCAAAGAGACCGGCGTCTGCTGCATAACTGCCTGAGATAATCTGTCGTCCTGCGGTACATATCCCAAATACGTTATCGGTATCTTAAGATATCTCTGTACGACCACATTAAGCTTATTGAAAAGTGCATTGCCTTCCGAAGGTTCAAATACCTTATTGGCTATCACCTTAATCTTGGATTCTTCCACCGAAAATCTCGGATGTCTGTTAAGTGCTTTTAACAGGGAATATGAATCCGTTATCGATGTGGGTTCGGGTGTCGTAACTAAAAGGATTTCTCCGCTTGCTACCAGGAATTCCAAAACCGCATCCGATATTCCCGCTCCCGTATCTACTATTATTATATCGGCTATCGCATCAAGCTCAGCCAGATTCTGTATTATATATATAAGATAATCGCGACTTAAGTTGGATAAGCCGGCAATTCCGGAACCGCCTGATATAAAGCCCACTTCACCGGGGCCCCATGTGATTATCTCCTTTATGTTCTTACCCTGATAAATCAGATCGCATAAGTTATGCTTGGGTACCGTACCGAACATTATCTCGATATTGGCCAGACCGAAGTCCGCATCAAGTATTATGACCCTCTGACCCATCTTCCTGAATTGTATGGCAAGATTTATGGCCGTATTGGATTTACCGACTCCGCCTTTTCCGCTGGTTACGGTTATTACTCTTGCCAGAGGCCTTGTATGGTTGTTATTCGCTTTTATTATATTTCTCAGTGTTTCTGCCTGATCCAAAGTCGGCCTCCTTTCTTCCGATTATAGTTATTGTCCGCAGTTCTGCGGTTATTCGCTTCCTCCGAGTATCGACTTAACCGTCGTCTGCGGATTGAAACGGTCGATATCATCCGGGACGTTCTGTCCGTACGTTACGTATGAAAGTTCCGAGCCCGTATATAACCTTAAGTTAAGCAGATTACCCAAAGCCGTCGTCTCATCAAGCTTTGTAAAGATTATCTTGTAATCAGCCATCTCCTTATATGTATCCGCTATACTGATAAGATCTCTGTACTTAGTGGTGGCGCTTAATACAAGATATACTTCACACTCGGCGATATTATCCACCGCATGAACCATAAGTCCGGTATTGGCACGCTGCTCTTCGTTATGATGCGAATGTCCTGCCGTATCGACTAAAATATAATCATATTCGTGATAATCTTCTATCGCCTGCTCCACTTCCGAAGGGCTGTATATAATTCTGAAAGGAACCTCCAGTATATTTGCATATGTATGAAGCTGTTCCGCTGCCGCTATTCTGTATGTGTCCGCCGTCAAAAGTGCGACCTTCTTCTTATCTTCCACACAAAGCTTTGAGGCAATCTTGGCGATCGTTGTAGTCTTACCGACACCTGTGGGACCGACAAAATATACTACTTTGGGTCCTCGGCTTGCCGGAGTTATGACCGTAGGATTGCCGAACTTAAGGATCATCTTCTGATATATGTTGGTAAGCATATAGTCAAAAGGCATGCCCGGCTTATTGGTCTTCTCCGCTTCTTCTATGATGGCACCGGCGTACTTCTCATGTACCTCGTTATCGATCATCATATTATATAAAAGCTTTGTAAAGCGCATCTGTTCACTGCCTGAATCCGCGCCGTCGGACTTTTCATCGGAATCCTTTTCGCTATCCGAAGGAGAAGTTGCATCCAATCTGTTCTTTAACAGATTCTCAAGCGAGTCAAGCTTCTCTATCACATCCGCTCTCGGCTTCGGCGGAGTATCATCCATAATATCTTTTAAGGGCTTGGCAGGTGCACTTTCTTTGATGATGTCATCGGAAGGCTCTGATATTATACCGCTCGGACGAGCCGATACTGCGGATACCGCCTCTGCAGCACGCCTGTCATTAATTGCTTTCTGTCTTGCCGCAAGCTGCTCAAGCGCTGTCATTGTCGGCGCTTTCTGAGGCTGCTTCTCGCTCTCTTCTTCAAGTGCAACGGTGACCTCTACCTGGGGCGACTTAAAGATACCCGCAATACCCTTCTTCTTGACATTGCGAACATTCATTATCACCACGGCACTTCCGAGTTCTTTTCTCGCGTTCTCCGTTGCTTCTGCTTCGGTTTTCCCTTGAAACTTCTTGATTACCATACTTCTTTACTTTCGTTCTGTAAGCTAGGCTGTTATCATTCCTACTGACTGCAATTCGACATTGGATTCCACTTCATTATATGATACCACGATGAGGTCCTTGAAGTAATCCTCCGTAAGTCTCTTAAAATATATCCTCACTATGGGAGATGTGATTATTATCGGTGGCTTACCCTGCTCTTCAAGCTTAGCCGTCTCCGTCTCAACGGACCTCATTATCTCCTTGGTAGTGTCGGGGTCAAGATTAAGATATGCCCCCTGTTCGGTCTGCTTAACACTGCCCATTATCTTTTGCTCAAGCTTGGGATCAAGCGTTACTACGCTGGTGGTCTCATTGGCCGGGAAGAACTTGCTTGAGATTGCTCTCTTAAGGGCCTGTCTGACATACTCGGTCAAAATATCCGGATCTCTGGTCGTAGGTGCGTAATCCGCCATTGTCTCAAATATTGTAAGAAGGTCTCTTATGGATATTCCTTCTTTAAGCAGATTCTGCAATACTTTCTGTATCTCTCCGACCGACAGCATCTTCGGAACCAGTTCATCAACAAGCGTAGGATTGGGCTCCTTGATGTTGTTGATAAGATTCTGTGTATCCTGTCTTGATAAAAGTTCCGATATATGTTCTCTTATAACCTGAGTTAAGTGTGTAGCGATAATCGAAGGAGGATCCACAACGGTGTATCCCATACTCTCCGCACGCTCTCTCTGGCTTTCGCTTATCCATATGGCCGGAAGGTGGAACGAAGGCTCAAATGTCGGGATACCCGTTATCTCCTCTTCGACATATCCTGGGTTCATAGCCATATAGTGGTCGAATAAAATCTCACCCTCCGATACCTGTACACCCTTGATCTTGATGATGTACTGATTCGGATTAAGCTGAATATTGTCTCGCAATCTTATGATGGGCACAACGGTACCCAGTTCGAGTGCGATCTGACGTCTGATCATAACAACTCGGTCAAGCAGATCTCCGCCCTGATTAACATCAGCAAGCGGGATAATACCGTAGCCGAACTCCAGCTCGATAGGGTCCACCTGCAACAGAGCGTTGACGTTCTCCGGTTGTCGGATCTCTTCTGCCGTGGCTTCCTCTTCGGATACCTCGCTTTCTATCTGAGCCGTCTCTATCGTTCCTGCCATTATGCGTCCCACCACGATGAATATTACGCCCAAAGTGATGAATATGATCGGATTAAGGGGTGTTACCACACCAAGGAAGGCTATAACGGCACCTACAAGATATAAAACCTTGGGAATACCGAATAACTGTCCGACAAGTACGGTACCGAAATCCGCATCCTTAGATCCCTTCGTCACAAGGATACCTGTTGATAAAGATATAAGCAGCGAAGGTATCTGTGATACAAGTCCGTCACCTATGGTTAGGATGGTGTACTTCTGTATGGCGGAATTGAAATCAAGACCCTGACGCATCATGCCCATTATCAGTCCGCCTATGAGGTTGACAGCCGTGATGATAAGGCCCGCAGTCGCGTCTCCTTTTACATACTTAACGGCACCGTCCATGGAACCGAAAAAGCTGCTCTCTTCCTGTATCTTCTCACGTCTCTTCTTGGCTTCTTCATCCGTTATTGCACCGGTATTAAGGTCGGCATCTATGGCCATCTGCTTACCGGGCATGGCATCAAGTGTGAATCTGGCCGTAACCTCGGCTACTCGCTCAGAACCTTTGTTGATTACCATGAACTGAATTATTATAAGGATGATAAAGACGATAAAACCTATAATAAGATCACCGCCGCCGACATACTGACCGAAGGTCTCAACGACATTACCCGGATCACCGGTGGTAAGTATGAGCTTAGTCGAGGATACGTTAAGCGCGATCCTGAATATCGTCGTGAACAGTAACATCGTAGGGAAGTACGACATGTCGAGTACTTCCTTACTGAACATACAGGTAAAAAGTATCGTGAAGGCTATCGCTATGTTGATAGCCAACAATATATCCAATATCCAGGAAGGGATGCTGATGATGAACATGACAAATGCAGCAAGCACATACAGTGCCACGCCTATGTCAGCTCTTTTCATTCCTGTCACCAGCCATACCTCCTTTCTTTCTCACTTTGTCTTCCGACATAACGTCGGGTCAGACTTTTCCTTCGGCATGATATACAAATGCAAGTACTTCAGCCACGGCCTGATAGAGTTCGGGCGGGATCTGTGCTCCCACATCAACATTGGCATACAACATCCTCGCCAGAGGCTTGTCTTCCACAATGTGTATTCCGTTTTCTCTTGCCGTATCTTTAATACGTTTAGCGAGGAAGTCGGCACCCTTGGCCAATACGATCGGAGCCGGAGCCACCTCGGAATCATACTTGATTGCCACGGCGTAATGCGTGGGGTTGGTAATAACGACATCGGCCGACGGAACGGACTGCATCATACGTCTCTGAGAAGCTTCTCTCATTCGCTGTCTGATCTTGCCCTTAATCTCAGGATTACCTTCCTGATTCTTGTACTCCTCCTTAACTTCCTGCTTAGTCATCTTCATGTCTTTGTTAAACTTAAGCTTCTGATAAGTGAAGTCACCGGCCGCTATTATAAGATACAAAGCGGATATTCTTACGCCTAAACCTATCACTGTATCTCCGATAAGCCTTATTCCCTGCATAAGGGGCATATCCAACAGGCCGAACAGCAGGCTGTCCTTGCCTTTGATGTATGAATACGTGATAAGCGCTATCAACCCGATCTTGGCTATGGACTTTATCAGTTCCACCAAAGACTGGGCAGAGAATATCTTCTTAAATCCCTTCGTGGGATCCAGCTTGCTTAACTTTGGCTGTAAAGGCTTGCCCGTGGGCTTCCATCCGACCTGTATATAGTCACATAAAAAAGCTACGAGAAAACCCACCAAAAGCACCGGAGCCAGCATGATTATCATCTGTAACACCGATGTCCTAAACAACGTGCTCATCTCCCTCTGCGGTGCCACCCCTCCAAGGAGCTTGCACACTGTAGGGATTCTTGTATATACATATTCAAAAGACTGTAAAAATCTTATTCCCAAAGGACCCGACCAGAGCTTCATGACTATGAACAGCATCAGAAGCCCGACACCGTTAGCTATCTCTCTGCTCTTGGCTACCTGTCCTTCTTTTCTTGCATCCTCAAGCTTTTTCTGAGTTGCGGGTTCCGTCTTCTCTCCGCCTTCTCCATCATCGGCAAAGAACTGGAGATTAAGGGGTAATCGACAGACTAAATCATGGTCTTTACGAAGGTCACGATCATTGTCTTCATCTCTGTATATATGAAGTTCGCCACGGAGGGCAAAAGGCTCGCCGTAAAAAACAGTACACATATCCCCACCAAAACCTTAAGCTGCATACCTACAGCGAACATGTTCATCTGAGGCGCCACTTTTGCCATGATGCCAAGTACCGCATTCAGTAAAAGCATAACGGCAAACAACGGCAGACATATACGAAATCCTATCGTTATATAATCTGTGGCAAATTTTATTACCGCAGCTAAAAGCTTATCCGAATTAAACACCGCACCGTTAACCGGAATAAGCTCATATGTCTCAACAAGTGCCGTAATCAGATATCTGTGAAGTCCCGTAAGTATAAGCATCAGTGTAACTGCGTACTGATAAAGCACACCGGACATACTTCCGGATTGTCCCGTCGTAGGATCCATAAGATTGGCCATCGACAGACCCGTCTCCATATCCATGATCCTTCCGGCAAAATCGACTATGCTGTTGCATATCACGGCGGAATAACCTATTATTGCACCGGTCAATGCTTCTTTAAGCACGATCACGGCATATCCGTATACGGTCTCGTATTGTAAAACTTCATGATCCTTACCGATCATGCTGTATATCATGCCTGTCAGGAAAAGGGCGAACGCCATTTTCACCATACGCGGTATTCCTCTCTGTGAAAAGAAAGGGGCCACGAACACAAACATACTTATGCGTATGAGTATACAGAGCATATACTCAACGTCGAACATATTAATCGTATAATCTATCATACGCTGTATTCACCGGGTCACTTGATATACAATGTAAAATCTGACCACAGATCGGTAAGATAATTCACCATATTATTAAGCATCCAATGTCCCAGAATTATCAGGGCCGCAAAGATGGCCAAAAGCTTCGGAACAAAGGTAAGCGTCTGCTCCTGAATGGATGTCACGGTCTGGAAAATACTGACAATAAGACCGACTGCAAGAGATACTAACAATACCGGAGCGGCTGTGATCACTATCGTATATAATCCGCTACTCATTATCTGAGTCACGTCATCTATAGTCATATCGTCTCCTTTACGCTAGTAGAATGTCCTTACGAGGTTACCTATTACAAGATTCCAGCCGTCAGCCAGTACAAACAGCAGTATCTTAAACGGCATCGATATCGTAGTGGGCGGAAGCATCATCATACCCATACTCATAAGTACCGATGCAACAACCATATCTATGACTATGAACGGGATATATATCATAAAGCCTATGATAAAGGCCGTTCTTAATTCGCTCAGCATAAAACTCGGTATCAAAACAGCATTGGGTATGCTCTCGATATTACCGTCCCATTCGGCCCCCGAGATCTCCATAAACATCTGCACGTCCTTGGTTTGAGTCTGGGGATACATGAATTCCCTTATGGGACCCATTGCCGTTGCAAATGCTTCCTGCTGGGTAATCTCACCTCTGTCAAAAGGCTGTATGGCCTCCGTTCTGACTCTCGCTATGGTCGGCGACATGATAAAGAACGTAAGGAAAAGCGCCAGACCGACTATGACCTGATTGGGCGGTGCCGTCTGCGTATTCAGTGCCTGCCGTGTAAAATGCAGAACGATTATTATACGCGTAAAACTGGTAAGGCATATGATAAGTATGGGAGCGAGACCGATAAGCGTAAGAGTTATCAGTATTCTTAACGCACCGTTAACATTACCGTTGCCGTTATCATAGGTTACGGTCACCGTATTGGCTATATTCAGTTCCTTAAGGTCGTCACCGCTTTCGGATGTGCCGGGGTCATTGATATTGGTCCTCTCATCTGTAGAACCTGTAAGATTGGAATCAAGCGTTCCGTTCTCGACCGCTGTAGCGTGCACACCTACACACGGGTATATACACAATATGCCCACCATTAACAGTAGGCATAATGAGCGCGTTATTCTAATCAACATTCCGTAATTCTCTATTCATCACAATGACTTCCCTTATCATCGGACCCGTCTTTGGTGCCGATACCCGCACGTACCTTGTCAAGAATTGCGTCAAACTTAAGACCGCTTAATGAGCCGTCGTCTCTAAATTCCAAATCCTCTTGGGGTATATCGCAGATATAGGAAGACGAATCCTTGCTTACCGAAAGTGCCACATACTTCTTCCCTATACGTACAATCTCTACGTATACCGAAGGAGCAATACGAGCACTCTCGATTAATTCAATATTGCCGCTGCTGCCTGCCGTCTTCTGATAATTGCCTATGAATCTGGTCACGAAGTATGTAACCGCCAGAACAATTATGAAGATCAGCAGCACGGTAATAAACTGCGCAAAGGAATTCATTTATAAACTATCCTAACCTATAACTTTCTTAACGGCTTCGATAACTCTGTCTGCCTGGAAAGGCTTAACGATAAAGTCCTTAGCGCCGTTCTGGATAGACTCGATAACCATAGCCTGTTGACCCATGGCTGAACACATTATAACCTTGGCGTCAGCATCGCTTCCCTTGATAGCCTTAAGCGCCTGAAGACCATCCATCTCAGGCATTGTGATATCCATAAGTACAAGATCAGGCTTGAGTTCGCCGTACTTCTCAACACCCTTAGCACCGTTCTCTGCTTCGCCTACAACATTGTAGCCGTTCTTGGTGAGGATGTCCTTGATCATCATTCTCATGAATGCCGCGTCATCGCAGATTAAAATATTCTTTGCCATAATTCTCCACTCCTAACTCTTATTTTGTGATCTCCGTTACACGAATACCGAAACTTTCTTCAATAACAACAACTTCTCCCTTGGCTACGAACTTTCCGTTAACCAAAACATCTATAGGTTCTCCGGCTATCCTGTCAAGCTCTATGATGGTTCCCGGAGAGAAGTCCAAAATCTCTGAGATTGATTTCTTGGTCCTGCCAAGTTCAACCGTTACCTCCAAAGGTACATCGAGAATAAGATCAATATTCTCGTTGCTTGCCAATGCTCCAAGGCCGTTACCGAAGCTCTCAAACTGCGCGGGCTGGTAATTCATACCCGGTGCAGGCATTCCGTAAGGCATCTGGTAAGGCATTCCGTATCCCGGTTGCATTCCCGCATTGGGATCTGCAGTCTGCGGCATCGGTGCAGGTGCCACCGGCGGCGGTGTATATGCTACCGGTTCAGGTGCAGGTGCCGGGGTCGGTGCAGCTGCTGGTGCAGGTGCAGGTGCCGGTGCCGGCTCGGGTTCGGGAGCAGGTACGGTATCAAGTAATCCGCCTCCCATGAATGTATCAACTATCTCTTTGGCAAATTCCAGAGGATACAACTGAAGGATTGTACTGTCTACCAGTTCGCCTATCTGCATCCTGAAAGCAATCTCCACGAAATCACCTGCCAGGAAATTGGCTACGTCCGTTCCCTCAAGCTTCTCGGTCTGTACATCCACCAAATCCGCCGTCGGCGGTGAGATGTCTATCATCTTGCCAAGCATCTGTGATAAGGATGTTGCCGATGAGCCCATCATCTGGTTCATGGCCTCGGATATTGCACTTAAGTGTAATTCTCCGAGTTCACCGTCCGTATTGGTTCCGTCTCCGCCCATCATAAGATCGGTGATTATCTTAACATCGTCCTCTTTAAGAATGAGGATGTTGGAACCGTCCAGTCCGACCGTGTACTTAATCTGAATGAATACACAGGGTCTTTCCTTATCTTTTGTAAGTTCCTCCCAGTTGCTTATGCTGACAACGGGAGTTGTGATATTAACTTTTTGATTAACAAGGGAAAATAGAGTCGTGGCTGATGTTCCCATGCTAATATTGGCTACTTCACCAATGGCATCTTTTTCTATATCGGTAAGTGTAAAACTACCGGATGCCGGTGCCGAATCCCCTGCGGGGGCTTCTGCGGGTGTGTCCGCCGGAGCGTCTGCCGGAGCATCTGCTGTCATTCCGCCAAGTAGAGCATTTATCTCGTCCTGAGATAAAATACCACCATCCATGCTTCTATTCCTCCTCTCTTATGACTGATGTCACTCTTACGGCATAATTGTCATTACTCTTGCCGGGCATCGCCATAAATTTCTTGATATTCCCCACATATATCTCAAGTTCGTCTTCGGTTCTGGAGCCAAGTCTTATAATGTCTCCGCACTGAAGATTCACAAAGTCATTGACTGAAATGACGCTCTTACCTAAGACTGCCTTAACCGGCGCGTCTACACGTCTTATCATAGCCTCGACATACTGAGAATAATCTTCGTCGTTCTGTTCTTTCATTGTCGAATACCAGAACTTGGTATTCAACTTATCCATGATGTCTTCCACCGTACTGAAGGGCAGACACACATTCATGAATCCTTCCACATCACCTATCTTAAGATTGAGCGTTACAATCGCTATCATATCGTTAGGTGCTATGATCTGTGCGAACTGCGGATTGGTCTCGATACGTTCCAAAAACGGCTCGATATCCACTACATTCTTCCACGGATCTCTCATAAGCTGCATACAGATCGACATGATCTTATTGAGTATTACAAGCTCTATATCCGAGAAATCTCTTTCTTTGTCTATCGGAACTCCCTGTCCTCCGAGCATTCTGTCAATCATCGCAAATCCCAGATTGGGCGCCAGCTCCAGAATTATCTGTCCCTGAAGCGGACTGAAATTGACTATTCCCAGTATGACCGGATTGCTAAGTGCATTAGAGAATTCCGAGAAAACAACCGTCTCGGAACTGGCAACCGATATCTGCACGCTCTTTCGCAAATAAAGCGGAAGGTTGGTAGATAAAAGTCTGCCGTAATGCTCATATATGATCTCTAATGTACGCAGGTGTTCTTTGGAGAATTTTGCAGGCCTTGCAAAATCATAATTACGAACCTGCTTTTCGTCCTTTTTCGATATCTCCTCGGCATCCAGTTCACCGGTGCTAAGTGCTGCCAGCAAACTGTCTATCTCATTTTGAGATAATACCTCACCCAAGCAGGCTCACCTCCTTTGTGACGGCACTTTACGAGAACATTATATCTCTGAATACCACGTTGTATATGAACTTTGAACCATACATGCTCTGTATGCGCTCAAGTATCTCCTGTCTGAGCATGTCGGGATTGCTCTCGGCTTCCTCAATCGGATGAGACTGTATAACAGAGAATATCTCACTCTTGATCAAGTCCATATTACTCTCAACCATCGGCTTATACTTCTCGTAGTCAGGATCCTTCTTGTTAAGTGATAACGAAACGGATACCAGACAGTAATGCGGCTCGCCGTCAGCACCCTTGGCAAGGGATATGGTCATCTGATCGGGAATCTGAATGACCTCTATGTCCTCCATGGTGATCTCTTCGGCCGGTCCTTCTCCCGGTTCCGATACATCGGCCACTTCAAGCGATAAGGCACTTGATATTCCGTCTATCAGTCTGGCCGTCTTTTTCATGGTGCCCATAACGGAGAACATAAGGATCGCCGTCAATACGGTGTTGACTATAAGCAACGCAAGCACCAGGATTGATATCATATTCTTCTTCATAGCAATTACTCTCTCCCGAATCTGCCGTGCCGTTAACTCTCGGCACTTAAGCTGTTATATATCTTGATCTCTATTCTTCTGTTCTTAGCTCTGCCCTCGGGTGTGGAATTGTCCGCTACCGGAAGGTATTCGCCTCTTCCCGAATGCTTGATCTTGGCAGGATCGAGGCTTGTGTTCTGTACAAGGTAATCAAACATCGCCAGCGCTCTGTATGAACTCAGTACATCGTTGCTCTCATACTTGCTCGTATGAATCGGAACATTATCCGTATGTCCCTCTATCTCTATCGTCGAAGAAGCGTATCTCTCAAGGATGACCGCTATCTTCTGTATCATGGGCATTGCCTCGGTCTTAAGATCCGAAGAACCCGAATCGAAAAGCACCGAACCCTTAAGTGTAAGCTGTACATACTGTGATGTGAACTCTATATCCACATCCTTGTCTATTCCGCTTTCGTTAAGCGCCTCGGAAACCTTCTCCGCCAGTTCTTCACTGGCCGCAAGCTGCTCCTGTTCAAGCGCCTCTTTAAGCTCTTCCGCACTGCTGTCGGCCTCGTCCTTATTAAGGTCGTTCTGCTTGGCCGTCTGCTCGGCGGCCGCTCCGGTATTGCTTATATACATATCCAGGTTATTAAGCTGGCTCACACCGTTGCTTATAAGCAAACCGTCATCAAATGATGAACCGCCGGCCTGGAATATGCTGAATGTATTCGAAAATGATGCCGCTATCTCCTGGAACTTCTGCGCATCAATGGATGACATTGAGAAAAGAAGAACGAAGAAGCAAAGCAGGAGGTTCATAAGGTCGGCAAACGTGGATTGCCACGCCGGCGCGCCTTTAGGCGGCTCTTCTGCTTTCCTCTTAGCCATCTCCTTCACCTCCCTGGGCTGCTTCCATAGCTGCCTTCTCGGCGGGAGTTAAGAATGACTTAAGCTTCTCTTCTATTACTCGGGGATTCTCACCGGCCTGAATAGATAAAAGTCCCTCTATCATTATCTCCTTACTCATCATCTCTTCTTCATTACGCGACTTAAGCTTGGCGCCTACAGGTGCGCATATCCAGTTGGCAAGCAGCGAACCGTACAAAGTTGTAAGCAGGGCTACCGCCATGGCAGGTCCGATAGATGAGGGATCCGACATGTTCTGAAGCATGTTAACGAGACCTATCAGGGTACCGATCATACCCCAGGCAGGTCCCATACCTCCAAGGTTCTCCCAGAAACCGATCTTGGTTCTGTGTCTTGAATCTATACTCATCATCTCAGTCTCCATGATGCCACGAACAAGCTCGGGATCGGTACCGTCGACGATCAGCAGGATTCCCTTTTTAAGGAATGCGTCATCAAGCTCACCTGCTGCTTCCTCTAACGACAACAAGCCCTCCTTACGTGCTACATTGGAGAGATCGATAATTTTCTTTATTACACCGGGCACATCCAGCGCGCTCGTCTTAAATGTCAATAATATAGATTTAAAGCCTGCAATGTAATCGGGTATCGTGTAAGATGCCAGAATACACATGAACGCACCGCCGAAAGTGATCAGCGCAGAAGGCGCATCCAGGAAATTCAGAGTCGCGGCAAAACTCTTACCGAACACAATTCCGAATATACACAGTGCCAAGCAGACTACTAAACCTATTATGGTCGCCAGATCCACAATAATCCACCTGTGCTTCCATCAAATTGCATCAATTGACAGAAATATCCTTTCTATACGATTTTACTAGATTATTCACTTCTTGTCTACTTTCTTTTACAATTATTTTACGTCCCGTTGTAAAAGAAATTACGGTATCGGGATTGGACTCTACGGTCTCAATCAAGTCCTGATTCACCAGTGTCTTGGTCCCGTTCAATTTGGTTACTTCAATCATACTTTTCCTCCAATCCCATCAACACATATTATACCATATATTGTGGCAAAGCGAAATGCCGACACAAATATGTGCCGGCAGGATCGCATAAAGCGTGTTATAGAAACGGATGTGAATTATCTCTTAAGATTCACAAGCTCTTCCAAAAGTGTATCCGATACTGTTATGATACGCGAGTTAGCCTGGAAACCACGCTGTGTGGTGATCATCTCCGTAAACTCAGCGGAAAGGTCTACGTTGGACATCTCAAGTACGCCTGTTGTCATGTAGCCGCCGCCTGTCTTGATATCGATACCGATACCGTCGAAATCACCGGAGTTCTGCGTATTCTTGTAAAGGTTATCACCCTTCTTCTCAAGACCTGATGCATTGGCAAATTCTGCAACTGCAATCTGGCCTAAAAGTCTTGACATACCGTTGTCGTATGAAGCATAGATACGTCCGTCATCCTGGATTGATACGCCGCTCATCTTACCTAACTTTCTACCTGCGCCGATCTTGTTGGCATCACCGCTTGATGCAGCTATTGTAGATGTTCCGGAGTTGTTGAACATTGTTGTGGGCGAGAAGTCAATCTCTATATCCTCAAAGTTACTCTCATCCTCACCGGTAAGCGGATTCTTTGTTACGAGATTTCCAAGCATAAGCTTAATCGTCGTATTATCAGCGCCTCTTTCACCTATTCCTTCAAACTTACCTGTTGCAACATTATAGAATAAGTTTGCAGCTGTAATACCCGAAGGTATCTCATTGTTTGCAAGAGTGGCCTTCTGTTCGGTTGAAAGTGCAGCAACACCAGCCAATGTCGGATCTGTCAAAAGAGTTCTTGCAGGTATTGACTGTACCGAAGTGTCTGTTCCGTCACTGACACTTACTGACATAATTTTATTGTCAAGAACGTCTTTAAGCGAGAAGCTGAGTGTCTGCGCGGGGCTTACACTGTTATTGGTATACGTAAACTTAGTTGACTGAAGTTTCTCCGGAGAAGCCTCATAACCGGCCTGCTTAAGTGCAACGGATATCTTATTCCAGTCAGGAGTAGTTGTCTGATTTGCAGTATATACAACATCTCCTGCTGCGATACCGTTCTCAGCATCAGCTGTCTTTGCCGCGAGAACAAATCTTCCGTCGGAATCTGTCGTAAATGCGGTTGCATCGCTAAGTGCAGTCACAAGTGTAGCCGCACTCGCCTGACCCTGGAGGTCAAAAACGCTTGCTCCAAGCTGTGAAAGATCAATAGGATTATTATCAGCATCAACCATTCCATCCAAGGTTACCTGGAACATACCATCTGTATCGGTAGTCTTTATGTTGATTTTTGCTGTATACGGATAACCGAGCTTATCGTAGAACATAAGGTTCATGTTCTTACCTGATGTACTTGTAAGGTTGGTATCGAGTTTATCGATGATACCTGCAACTCTTGCCTTTGTTGTAGCCTCGGGATCGTATGTCATGTTCTCTGCGCTCATGATACGAAGAGCCGATACTGTATCCTGCTTGATATCCATTGTCTCGGGATCTACCTGCCATCCCATTACGTTGTAACCGTTGGATGTCATGGCGAGGTTACCTAAACCGTCCACGTAGAAAGAACCGTCACGTGTGAAGAAATTATCAAGTCCGTTAGAAACTATGAAGAATGAATCTCCTGTTATTCTAATATCGAAAGGGTTGTTCGTTGTCTGTGAAGCACCCTGAGAGTTGATCGCTGTATTGATTGCACCTGTCTTAACACCGAGACCGATCTGACGTGCGTTGATACCTGCGGTACCTGTCTGTGCATTGGCGCCTGATGCGTTCTGTGTTGTCTGATACATCAGTTCCGAGAAGGTCACTGACTGTGACTTAAACGCTACGGTATTGACATTGGCGATGTTGTTACCGATGACGTCCATCTTGGTCTGGTGTGTCTTCAATCCGGCTACGCCGGAGTACATTGATCTCATCATAATGTTTGCCCTCCTGAATTCTTCGGGCGGTAGTGACTTCATCTGTCATTCTGAAGTCTTGGCCTCCTTGTGAGGTCCGGCCTTATACTATTACCGCTCCGTCTATATTTGTAAATACCTGTTCGTTACTTAAGTTAGAGTCAAGCACCGTAACCACTGTTCAGCTCGGTACATTCACGATGAATGCGAGCTTATCCATGATCATAAGCGACTCTTTGATTCCTTTCATTCCGGCCTTCGCTATGCCTTCCTGCAGTCTGTTAAGCTGCGAGTCGTCGAGATTAATATCTCTTGTAGCGAGCCTGTCGGTTGCATGCTTTGAAAATTTAAGTTCCTTAACGGCTTCATTCTGCATCCTTCCCAGGATATCACCGAATGTCTGTCCGTTACCCGTACGCCTTGTATCCTGCGTCTGGGTTAAATTTCCAAGATACTCACCTTGAATCTGTTTAGCGGAAAGGAATCTCTCATCTAAGATATTCATACGCTTCCCTCCGTTTATCATCGGTTGTTCCTTATTCAATTATACTATTCCGGTATCTTCACCTTCTGCCGAGCTTTCCTGTGTATCTCCCGCACCGGTTCCGGTCTGCTGTGAATACCAGTTGGCGTATGCGTTGTACACTGTCTGCTCATCATCGGTTAAGAATGATTTCTGGTACGAATTCATTGCGCTGTATGCTTCAACAACCTTGCCTACGCTTTCCTTATCTTCTGCCGTAAGAGCATCGATACTCGGAAGCTTGTTGATCTGAGCCACGAATGTATCCGCAAGCTTTATAGCTAACGTATATTCCGAATCCGCTACAGTCTTAAGATCGTCGTAATTATACAGGGTACCGTCGATCGACAGATATGTCTTGCTACCTGAGAATGTGACGTAATCTACAGTTCCTTCTATAGTCTTGGTGTCACCGGTAGCTGAAGTCTCTTCCATGAATACATATTGTCCGACAAGTGACGATGCGCTCTGCCTGTCCATTGTAGAGCTCATGTTCTGCATCTCCTCAAGTGTTGAGAAAGTTGCAAGCTGTGATACATACTCCGTATTGTCTGTGGGCTCCAAAGGATCCTGGTATTGCATCTGTGTCACAAGTAGCTGTAGGAAAGCATCCTTGTCAAGTGCGCCGCCTGCTTCTTTTTTAGCGGCTTCAACTGCTTTTGATATGGAGGATGTATCGGGTGTCGCTCCGTTGTTGGTGATCTTACCATCAACCACATTTGCTATTGCACTCATATTGTTCTCCTTATAGCTTATGCCATGTAATCTACCGTGTTACCTTGTCTTGCCATCATGTCTGCCGTGACCTTATCTTCTTCATCAAGCTCTTCCATATCAAGCTCCGAGATATCGCCACCGCCTAAGTTGATGCCTCTGACTTTCTTTCTCTTGGCCTCTGCTTCGGGCTGACCTTCACGACTCTGTCCGTTATCGCTAAGATTACGTTCAAAAGCGTGAGCTCCTACCGTGACTTCGACCGCTTCTACTTTAATTCCCTGCTCATTCATCTGGTCCTTCAGCTGAATTATCTGAGCTTCTAAAACTTCCTTCACCTGCTGATTCTCAGTTGTGAACGAAGCTGTGATAACACCATCCTTGGCCGCTACCTGTACTCTGACATTACCAAGTGAAGCGGGATGTAACTGCATCTCCATTTCAGTAATATCTTCGTTCATTGTCATGCGAAGTGATTCGCTGACCTGTTCCATGATCTGTTCCGTAGAAGTTGTGTATGTGGGATAAGCCGCATCAACTTTCTCAGCTACCATACCCTTTAGGGTATCTGTGACCGTCTGAGTGAAGTTTAAGTGCTCTCCTCCGCGGTTCTCACTTCCGTTCTCCTGTCTTCCCTTTTCTTCGTGCCTTGCACTGACAGGGGCTGTCTCTTCGTTGTCTTCCGGCTTATTGTCGACCATTACCTCTTCTCTTACGCTCTGTCTCTGTTCGGGCTTACGTGTAAGCTCGGCATCGGCAAGCATATCAACGGGTCTGTCTGTATCGACTGCCTCATTCACGTCCTTATCTGCTACCGCATCTGCTATCTGACTCTTCAAATCCTCTACAGGTATCTGCAGTGTATCCGCAACCTCATTCATAAGCTTGTCAGCGTCTGTCATGAGCTGCTTAACATCAGCAAACAGTTCTTCGTCTGTCATGATATCGGTCTTATCGGTAGCATCAGTGAGCTCTACCACCAGATCAGGGATTGTATTGGAATTAAGTAACTCCGCCGGTTCGATGTCCAAAGCACTGATTGCTTCTTCTACCTGTTCTGCCGGAATCTCCAATACTTCTGCGATGGTCTGTACCATCGTCATTGCTACCTCTGTGATCTCTTCCATTGCCTCGTCGCTTATGGGCTTAGAATCCTCTGCGGGTCCTGTGCTTTCTTCCTTTACCTTTGCAGGCTTATCGGAATCATCCTTAACCTTTGTCTCGGACTTCGCTTCCTTGTCGACGGGACTTGCTTCCTTAGCTTCGGGCTTATCGCTTTTAACGGCGTTGTCCTTAGGCTGTGGTGCATTCTCCTCTTTGCTTGTACTGTTCTTAAGTACATTCGAGAAGTCTGTACCGGAAGCCGGATTCACATTGGCGCTTACGTTAGTCTTAAGCTCCTGTACGGGGCTTAATCCTGTAACTAAATTAGCCGTCATCCGTCATCCTCCTTATCAATTTTTCAAGGTTCATCATTACCTACATCAGATATATCGGATTAACTCACCCAAAACTTAACCACGTATCAAACGTTTTCGAGTTAAATCATACTTTAATTATCGGGCTCCATTATCTTCGTTATCTTAGCCGCAATCTCCGAATTCATGGCACCGAGTATCTTACCTCTTGAATCCGTATCCATCTGCCATAGTATCTTGGCCGCAAGGTCAAGATTGTCCGTCATCTCCTCAAAAATCGCCGCCGCCTGCTTAGGCTTCATATCGGCATATGCCTGCGCATAATTCTTGATCTCTTCAGACACCTGCTCTTCCACGATGACCTGCTTATACAGACTCTCCGCGGTCGCCGGATCCATGGATTCATAATACTTAACGTACTCATCCTCTCCCGGACCATTCTGCGCATAAACAACTTCATTATAGAATTCGTTCTTGATACGCTCAAACTCCACCTGCTTATCTTCAAAAGTACGCAGTCTGTCCACTTCTTCGGTAAGAGCCGAAATCTCTTCATCCTTGGCTGCGGAATTGGCCTGCGTATCCGCAAGTTCCTTCTGAAGCTCCTGTATCTCACGTACCGCATCCTTAAGCGAAGAATAGCCCGATGTATCTATGTCGCCTTCATCACCGACCATCTCCTCGGATACAAGTACCGAATCGGGTAAAATACCCCGCACTACGGGTACGTTCTTAAGCACGGGTGCAAGCACTCCGGAGCCGAACCCTCCTACATCAAGCTTAATAAGCGCACAGATTATGGCGATCCAAACCGCTACGATTATGATCGTCGTTATGATGACCGGAAGATTGCTTCCGTCGTCATCCGTAATCCGGGCTTCCTCGTCGGCGAGTTCCTTGGCCTTTTTCTTGGCCTCCTTCTTCTTTGCCTTCTGCTCGGCTTTCTCTCTCTTCTGTTCTTCCTTAAAGGCTTTCTTCTCTTCTTTGAGTCGGGCGATCTCCGCCTCATTCTCGTCTACAAAATCTGCCATATAATCCTCATTCCCGCGTTGTTACACCTGTCGGTGATATATGCTTACAGCCCGATCTTTCTGCCGTGCCTGTAACTTACAAGTTCGTCTATCTCCTTGCTTTCGGCCGCATTCAGCTCATGCTTGAATTCCTCGAAAGCGTTGTCCCTTAACTTCTCCTGTATCTTACGTTCCTGCATGGCCGTGTTAAGCTCATTCCTGGCTCTGTCCACCACCGCCTGCGCACGCCTGACATTCTCTTTCTGTGCTTCTATCTGGTCCTTAAGATTGTCGATTGCCCTGGTATTGTCCCTTAAATCGTTGACATCTATGGAATCCTGGCGCATCCGTCTGCCTTCTTCCTCATACCACTCAAGCCTGTCAAAAAGTTCGGAAAGCTTCTCTTCCTCAGCATTAAGAGCCGCCATAGCCTCAGCGAACGCCGCCTTGGCCTGGTCCTCAAGCTTAAGCTTAACGTCAAGGACATTCTTCATCTTATATCTGAATACAGCCATGACCCTGTAATCTCCCTGTCACACAAACCTATTCAAATATCTCATTCATCATTCTGAGTGTATCTTCAAAAGCAACCGCTTCATCCGTGCTCTGCATAAGGAAGGCATTGACCGCATCAATCTTCTCGATTGCATAATCTATTCCCGCATTGCTTCCCTTTTTATAGGCACCTATATTGATAAGGTCCTCGGCATCGTTATACGTGGCAAGCACATTCTTAATTTTGCCGGCCGTAGCCTTATGCTCTTTATCCGCCACCTGACTCATACACCTGCTTATGCTCTGCAGCACGTCTATTGCAGGATAATGATTCTTATGTGCAAGCTTTCGGTTAAGCATTATATGCCCGTCAAGAATCGAACGTGCGGTATCCGTTATGGGCTCATTAAAGTCATCACCGTCTACAAGGACGGTATAAAGACCCGTTATGGATCCCTTGTCGCTGCATCCGGCTCTTTCCAAAAGCTTGGGCATCTCGGAATACACACTGGGCGGGTATCCTCTCGATACCGGCGGTTCTCCGTTGGCAAGACCGATCTCTCTTTGTGCCATCGAAAAACGCGTCATGGAGTCCATCATAAGAAGGACATCCTTGCCTTTGTCTCTGAAATATTCGGCAATGGCCGTAGCGGTCTTAGCCGCCTTGTTACGTTCAAGGGCCGGTCTGTCGGATGTCGCTATGACAACCACGGAACGTTTCATACCCTCGGGGCCTAAGTCTCTTTCAACGAATTCCCTTACCTCACGGCCACGCTCTCCTATAAGAGCGATTACATTGATATCGGCAACGGTATTACGTGCAAGCATACCCATAAGCGTCGACTTGCCGACACCCGAGCCTGCAAAAATACCGATACGCTGTCCTTTGCCTATGGTCATCAATCCGTCTATCGCTTTGACTCCCAAAGTCAATACCTCGGATATTATCTTCCTGCTCATCGGATCCGGCGGTGCACACTCCACGGGATACGGTGTTCCTCCCGTGATTACCGCTCCGTCAGTTGGTCTTCCGAGTCCGTCCAATGTATGACCCAACAGTGCATCCGATACGTTCACCGTAAGCGGATTGCCCGTATTCTCGACTATACATCCTGTGCTTATGCCTTCGGCATTATCATAGGGTGTAAGCTGGGTTCTGCCTTCTTTAAAACCTACAACTTCTGCCATAATGGGCGGAAGCGACGGGTCCTCCGGATATATGTAACACACATCGCCAAGCTTGGCATCCGGTCCCGCCGATTCTATGGACAGTCCTATTACATTGACAATCTTTCCCTTTTTAGCAAAAAAAGACTCGTCGCAGAGATCTATGTACTTACCGAAATTCACTCTAGCCGCTTCCAAGTCTTCCTCCTTAGGATATATCTGTAGCCGGATTTATCTATTGATCCGGCGAATATGACAATAACTCAAGCTTCTTGCGAAGTAACGCAAGTTCCGTACCCAGACTGCAGTCAAATATTCCGCCGTCTGTCTCTATCATACAGTCACCCGCCTTCATGGTAACATCCTCTATTATGTCTATGACAGCATCAGCGGCCATTGACTCGGTCTTAAGATTATCTCTGTTCTCAACCACATATTCATAGTCTTCGTGACTAACATGAATAAGATAGTTCTTGCTTCCCTCAACATGGAGCATGGCGTTGTGCAGGAGATTTATAATAAGTTCCTTTTGACCGCTCAAGTCAACTTCAAATATCTTCTCATATATCGAAGTCAGAGTATGAACGAACTTGGGTTCAAGATCATCCACCATCTCTTCATACTGTTGCTGTAGAGCATTCCTCTCCTGCTCTATCTGCGCAGCAGCCTCAACCATCTCAGCCTGAGCCATGGCCTTGCCTTCGTTATATCCTTCGGCTCTGCCTTCCTCACGCGCAAGCGCTTTCTCTTTCTCTATCTCATCCGCAGCCTGAGCTCTCATGGCCTCTATCTCTGCGTTGGCTTCCGCAAGCATATCATCCCTGTTAAGGTCGGGATATTCGGGTTCGCCAAACTGCTCCGGTGCAGGTTCGTCATATGAGGGAACCGCTTTGATCACATTGGATACGGGATTGCCTTCCTCGTCATACTCACCTTCATACTCTATATCCGAAGGATCGCCCACGAGTGCATTAAGAGTGTCGGCATCCAGCCCGTCTTCAAAGACAGGCTCCGAGCCGTAATCCTCAGACAGTTCGTCCGATTCGTTATATGAGTATACGGGGGAACTGTACTTCAGATCCCCCAATTTTTCCTCAATAATGCTGTTGCTGTCTATGACACGAGGCTCAACGCCCTCTCTCCTGAGATAAAAGGCCTTGACCAGGTTGCCGCTACGTACGCTAGACAATTATCTCGTCTCCTCCACCTCTTGATATGACTATCTCGCCGGAATCCTCGAGCTTACGTATGATATTAACTATCTTCTGCTGAGCTTCCTCAACATCCTTCATACGCACAGGACCCATGAATTCCATATCCTCTTTGATCATCGTTGCAAGACGCTTAGAAAGGTTATTGAATATAGCGCCCTGAACCTGTTCGTTACTGCCCTTAAGCGCAAGACCCAGGTCGTTATTGTCGACGTCACGAAGTACTCTCTGGATAGCTCTGTCATCAAGCAACAGAATATCCTCGAATACGAACATCTTCTTCCTGATCTCGTCGGCAAGCTCGGGCTCTTCGATCTCGAGGGTCTCCATGATGTGCTTCTCTGTACCACGGTCCACTGAGTTCAAGATCTCTACTACCTGATCCACACCACCGACAATGGTGTAATCCTGATTGACAAGACTCGCTAACTTGCTCTCCAATATCTTCTCCACTTCCTTTATGACATCCGGAGATGTACGATCCATCATGGCTACTCTCTTGGCTACGTCGGCCTGTCTCTCCTGAGGCAGTGCCGCTATAATCTGAGACGCCTGGCTGGGCGCCACATATGATAATATAAGTGCTATTGTCTGAGGATGCTCATCCTGAATGAAGTTAAGCAGCTGTGAAGGCTCAGCCTTACGTACAAATTCGAAGGGCTTAACCTGTAATGATGCGGTAAGCTTGCTGATAACTTCGACTGCAGCCTCTCCTCCGAGCGCCTTCTCCAAAAGTTCCTTCGCATAGTTGATACCACCCTCTGCGATATACTGCTGTGCAAGACATACCTGGTAGAATTCATCCACCACTTCGTCCTTGAC
>JAFYBE010000113.1 GCA_017540355.1 Lachnospiraceae bacterium
ATGAGCTTATCTTTACTGACTGCCGTATCCCGAAGGAAAACCTCCTCGGACAGCAGGGTAAGGGCTTTAACATCGCGATGCATACACTTGACGGCGGACGTATCGGTATCGCTGCACAGGCTCTCGGCCTTGCAGAGGGCGCACTTGAGACTACAATCAACTACGTAAAAGAGCGTAAGCAGTTCGGTAAGTCTATCGGTGCTTTCCAGAACACTCAGTTCCAGCTTGCTGACATGGCTACCAAGGTAGAGGCAGCTAAGCTTCTCGTATACAAGGCAGCAAGAAAGAAGGATGAGTACAAGGCTAATCCTAAGGTATCTTACTCATTCGAAGCAGCACAGGCTAAGCTCTATGCAGCTGAGGTTGCTATGGAAGTTACCACTAAGGCTGTACAGCTCCACGGTGGATATGGTTACATCAAGGAATACGATGTTGAGAGAATGATGCGTGATGCCAAGATCACAGAGATCTACGAAGGAACCAGCGAGGTTCAGAGAATGGTTATTTCCGCAACACTTTTGAAGTAAACTATAAAGAAGGAGAAAGATACAATGAAAGTTATCGTTTGTATAAAGCAGGTACCTGATACAAAGGGCGGCGTTAAGTTCAATCCCGATGGTACACTGGACAGAGGTGCAATGCTTGCCATCATGAATCCCGATGACAAGGCAGGTCTTGAGGCTGCACTCAGACTTAAAGATCAGTATGGTGCAGAAGTAACCGTACTCACAATGGGACTTCCCAAGGCTGCAGATGTATTGCGTGAAGCAATCGCTATGGGTGCAGACAAGGGTATTCTTGTAACAGACAGAGTGCTCGGTGGAGCAGATACATGGGCTACATCTACGACTATCGCAGGTGCTATACGTAATCTTGATTATGACCTTATTATCACAGGTCGTCAGGCTATCGACGGTGATACGGCTCAGGTTGGTCCTCAGATAGCTGAGCATCTCGGAATCCCCGTAATCTCTTATGCACAGGAGATTAAGGTTGACGGAGACAAGGTAACTGTTAAGCGTCAGTATGATGACAGATATCATATGGTAGAGGTTAAGATGCCTTGCCTTATCACAGCTCTTTCAGAGCTTAATGATCCCAGATATATGACTCCCGGCGGAATCTTTGATGCTGTTAAGGCTGAGATTACCACATGGGGAAGAGCAGATCTTAAGGACGTTGAAGACTGCAACTTAGGTCTTGCAGGTTCACCCACTAAGATTGCTAAGGCTTCAGATAAGGTCAGAAAGGGTGCAGGCGAGAAGGTTGTTCCCGAGTCTCCCGAAGAAGCAGTTAAGTATATCGTAGGTAAGCTTGCTGAGAAGCATGTTATTTAATAGGAGGATAGAATAATGCAGAATTTAGAAGAATACAAAGGCGTATTCGTCTTCGCTCAGCAGCTTGACGGAGTAGTGAGCGGAATCGCATACGAATTATTGGGCAAAGCTAAGGATCTTGCAGCTCCTCTTAATGCACAGGTTACAGCAGTACTCATCGGTTCAGGTGTAAAGGGTGAGTGCGACAAGTTAGCCGAGTACGGTGCTGACAGAGTCATCCTTGTAGATGATCCCGAACTTAAGGAATACAGAACAGAGCCTTATGCTCATGCTCTTTCATCAGTTATCAATGAATACAAGCCTGAGATCATGCTCGTTGGTGCTACGGCTATAGGTCGTGACCTTGGTCCTACAGTATCAGCAAGAGTTGCTACCGGTCTTACAGCTGACTGTACAGTACTTGAGATCGGTGATTTTCCGCTTCAGCCCATACCGGGTAAGGAGTCAGAGCAGAAGCACAATCAGCTTCTTATGACACGTCCCGCATTCGGTGGTAACACAATAGCTACAATCGCATGTCCCAACAACCGTCCTCAGATGGCTACGGTTCGTCCCGGTGTTATGCAGAAGATTGAGCCTGTTAAGGGCGCTAAGGCTGAGATTATTGAGTACAATCCCGGATTTACTCCCAACAATAAGTACGTTGAGATCAAGGAGATCGTTAAGGCAGTTTCGGATATCAAGGATATCATGGATGCCAAGATCCTTGTATCAGGCGGTCGTGGAGTAGGTTCTCCCGAGAACTTCAAGATTCTTGAGGATCTTGCGGCAGCAATCGGCGGACAGGTAAGCTGCTCACGTGCCGTTGTTGATTCAGGCTGGAAGCCGAAGGAGCTCCAGGTTGGTCAGACAGGTAAGACAGTAAGACCTAACGTATACTTCGCTATAGGTATCTCAGGTGCCATCCAGCACGTAGCAGGTATGGAAGAGTCAGACATCATCGTTGCTATCAACAAGGACGAAGACGCTCCTATCTTCGATGTAGCTGATTACGGTGTGGTAGGTGACCTTAACAAGATAGTTCCTCAGCTTACAGAGGCTATCAAGACAGCTATCGCAAATAAGTAATATAAAGTAAGACGTTTAAAAGCGGGCAGATATTTATATCTGCCCGCTTTTTGCTTTACAGTCATCGGGGAAGAGATATGGAGCATAAAAATATTAGATAAATTTAGTAAAAAGTGCATTTTATTAGTGCTTTTTTCCCATAAACATTATATAATATACTAATAAGGCAGAAAATTCTGTAAAATCCAATTTTCAGGAGGGTGAGAATTTTGAAAAAGAGTAAACAGAAATCATTAAAGACAGTCTTGATATCAATCATGGTGGGAATTGTTGTAATTCCCCTTACGATATCTACGATTGTGAGTGTGACGAACACAATTTCGACAGCTACAGAGAATACTTATGAAGTTAATGCTTCACAGGCAGCCATAGTTGAAGAGAGAATCAACAACATTATGGAAGTCAATGTCGAAGCACTTAAGACTTTCGCAGCGTCACCGGCAACAATAGCCTATCTTAAAGGTGAAGCCAGTACGGAAGCTGACGGCGAGAAGATAATCAAACAGTTGCAGATCATAGACGAGACGCTTGCCGACGGCAATTCAACCGCCATGACAGGATCGGACGGAATGCAGCTTCTTCGTTCTACGGGTAAGCTTGTGGATGTATCTGACAGAGAATACTTCAAGGAAGCCATGAAGGGTAATGTATTTATCTCGGATGTGAACATCTCCAAGACGACAGGCAAGTGCATATCTACATTCGCTGTTCCTATATTTGATACGGACGGCAAGACCGTCATCGGTATGGTGCAGCGTAACTACGATCTTATGGTGCTCCATGAGCTTCTTGGTGAAGAAGTTACTCAGGACAGACAGGAGATCGTTATGGTCGACAGAACGGGTACCGTTGCTGCACACTCATTAAGAGAACTCAATGTCGAGGATCCCGAGAAGCAGGATCAGAACCCTTTCTATACAGATTCCCGCGGAGATAAGAAAGAGGGTATGTATACATCTGATTTCATGGGTGATACATGGATCATTTCATGGGTCAAGATTGATATATGCGGATGGGTAGTTGCATCGTGCCGAGTTAAGGAAGTAGCTCTTAAGGCGGCATACAACACACTTATAGCTCAGGTCATAATGGCTGTTGTATTTGCTGCATTAGGTGCATTTATAGCTCTGTTCTATGCTAAGAAGCTTACAGAGCCTCTTAAGAAGGTTGATGAGTCAATGGCATCACTTGCCAAGGGTGAATTCTCCGATATGACCGATACGACAAGAAACGATGAGGTCGGTCGTACGATGAACAGTACGGGCATGGTTGTCGGTACATTAAGAGACATCGTTACCAATATCAAGGACGAGGCGTTGTCAATGGATAAGGCTTCCGATGAACTTGCCGGCATGTCAGAGCAGATGTCAAGAGTG
>JAFYBE010000114.1 GCA_017540355.1 Lachnospiraceae bacterium
ATGTAATAGACCGTTTAAACGCCAAAGGTAAAATGCTGATAATAATTGCGCACATCATTAGAAAATCATACCCCAGGCTTAGCTTATCACCTTCTTCAGATACTTCAATTATCTCATAAATACGTTTACGCATATCTCATCCCCGCTCTTAGTACGGCCGCACCTACTTTGCTCTGATAACAAGCCTGTTCATTCCTTCGGGAATGACTTCTATCTCACAGTCACTGCCCATTGTGCGGACGTATGTGCCGCCCATACCGCCGCGAAGAACAGTAAGTGCAGGTCCGATAAGTTCAATCGGTCCTTCGGTTACTATTTCCACAGGCTCCTGACAGTATGCCTGAAGATTGTTATTCTGATCAAGGGCACGTATTCTGATTACAGCCACATCATAAGTATGGTCTTCTTTAAGCGATGTATGATCTGCTTCTGCTTCCATATGAACTGAAGACATCGTGGTCTTAATAAGTGTCTTTACCACCTTGCCGTTTTTGATGGCTTCAAACTTATACTCCGTGGCCTCTCCGCCCCAGTCTCCTATGAACTTTCCGTATGCGTCCGCCATATCACCGAAGCTCATATGATATATCGCAACGGCTTTAAGGAAAGCCCACTTTGCCTTGAGCGGAAGGTGATTCATTCCGTATACGTTATTGGCATTCAGCCCATATTTTACAAGGTCAGCCTGCTTGGGAGAATACAGTCCCGATTCGTGTACCGCATTACCCACAAAATCCGTAACTCTTATAGGCCCGAACGTAATATTCTTAAACTCGGAATCATTATGAGTATACTCTTTCATAAGCTTTCCGTTTTTATACATCTTAACGCTCTCGGCATTGGAATATATATATATCTTGCCGTTATTGCCCGCGGGATGCTCACCTATATCCATGTTCGAGCTTACTTCAAGAACAGGTTCCTCGTCCTGTCCGCATGAATAAACCCACGATGCCTGCTTGGGATTACGGTACATATCAAGCACACCGTGATAGCATATACGGTCACCCGAGCCAAAATCTCTGTGGGTATTGTAATCTGCCATACACCAGCCGAAAGATCCCGCTATGCCTTCTTCACCCGCCACGGCATCTATGACTCTAGCATGTCTTAAAGCATGCTCAAGTCTGTGTTCCTCATCATCAAAAGACTTTGTCGGATACATATGTCCGCCGTACTCCGATATAAAATATCCCTTATTCACATCGGGAGTCACGTCCTTTTTATGCTGACATCCAGGCGTTGTTCCGTCATGTGAGAAATCATTGAATGTATATACATCTTCAAGCAGATGACTCTTCTTAATATATCTTACACCGCCCGTCTGACGGTAAGGATCAAGCTTATGGGCCACAGCGTTGGTCTTCTCATAGAACGCATCGTCATCCTGTGACTCATTGATTCTGACACCCCAAAGAATTATCGAAGGATGGTTACGGTACTGGCATACCATCTCTTCCACATTCTTAACGGCCTGAGCCTTCCAAGCCTCATCACCTATGTGCTGCCATCCGGGAATCTCAGTAAATACCAAAAGTCCTATCTCATCGCAGGCATCCAAAAAGTAATGCGAATTGGGATAATGCGAGGTTCTTACCGCATTAAGTCCAAGCTCATATTTAAGCACTTTTGCATCCATTACCTGCATCGACTTGGGCATTGCATATCCCACATACGGATAGCACTGGTGTCTGTTAAGGCCTCTGATTAAGAACTTCCTTCCGTTTAAGTAGAAGCCGTCATTTTTAAATTCTATGGTTCTGAAAGCCGTCGATGTGACAGTTCTGTCACATTCTTTCCCTTCTACCGTAAGTACGGTTATAACCTCATACATATAAGGTTCATCGGGACTCCAAAGCTGTACGTCTCCCGCATCAAAACGTATTGTTTTCCCGAGATTGAGCGCTATCTCACCAAGTTTTCTCTCTTCACCGGTCTTCTTATCCTTAAGAATCTGACTTATCGTCACCGATCCGTCAAGCAGTTCAATATCCTTCTGACATACTTCAATATCGGATACGACCTTTGCAGTTACATGCCCGTTATCAATCTTGACCTCGGGGTGAACATATATGTCCGAAATGTAAGCCGACTCTTTGATATCGATATATACATCCCTGTATATACCGCCGTATGTCATGTAATCGATAACAAATCCGAACGGAGGAGTGTTAAGACTTTCTCTGCTGTCCACCTTAACAGCCAGAATGTTGTCCTCACCGAAACGGATCTTATCCGATAAATCGATGGTAAAAGCGGTATATCCTGTATGGTGCGAACCGATCTGTTCGCCGTTAAGATATACGACCGCATCATGCCCAACTGCGTCAAACGTAAGCAGAATAACTTTACCCTCATAATTCTTATCAAGGTTAATTATCCTTCTGTATCCGCTTACCATCTGGTATATGCTTTCATCAAAGCAGTTATAAGGTGTCTCGACAACAGAATGAGGTATGCGCACGTCCTCAGCTTCACCCTTATATCCGGCTCCCAGCATGCTCTCGTCAAACTTCTCACTAAACTGCCATTTATCACATATATATTGTCTCATGTAACCCTCCGTACAGGTGTATTAAGCACTCTGCCTGTTCTTAAGTTCTGCAGCGATTTCTTCAAGCTTCTCATCCGTAAGAATATACTTCTTGGCGAATATATATACAGCAATGAAAAGCCCTATGATCGGCAATATGGTCATCGTCATGCGAAGGCCCATTATATTTGCGGAAAGCGAAACATTATCCACAACAGTATCCGTATTGTCGCTTATATTGAAAAGATCCAGTGCAATACCCGTAATGAATACTGCCACACCACTTGCAAGTTTAACAACGAAAGTCTGCATGGAGAATATTACCGATTCATCACGTCTGCCGTTTTTGTATTCACCGTAATCAACGGTATTGGCAAGGAAGACCGTAGTAAGAACCGTTAACAGTCCGAATGCCACGAATACGAAGAATCCCGGGATTAACAGAAGCACCATACTCTTGGCTCCGGTCATCATCATTATAAGCAATACCGCATAGCCTCCTATTGCGCAGAAGAAGCTTAAATAGCAGACCTTTGTGATACTCATCACCTTACGGACAAGAGGATAAATAACCATCATCGAGATTATCTGCATACCGCCGCCGAAGGTGTTGAACAGTACATAGGAGTTGTTCCAGCTCTCACCTGCTATGTCATATTTAAAGAAATAAATTAACAGATTCGATGTAATATATAACGATGCATTGACAAGCACTATTGTAATTACCACAGCCATGGCCTGGTCGTTGGTCACAAGTGCCTTAAACATCGCACCTATGGAAGGACTCTCCATATCTACGCTTGACTTCTCTTTGATCGCAACACAGGTAATGGTGATAAAGACGACGAATATTACGGCCACAATAAGTGCAAACCATGAAAAACCACTGATCTCTATCACATCAGCTTCTGCCTGCTCGTTCGGATGAACAATTCTGCCCAAAAGCGGCACAACAATCATCGTGATTACAGTAATAAGCGCCGAACCGACACCTGCACACGAACGTGCCATAGCCGTAAGACCTTCCCTCTCTTTACCGCCTTCGGTAAATGCAGGAATCATAGACCAGTAGGGAATGTCCATCATGGTATATGTAACACCCCACAGCACGTAGAATATCGCAGCATAAGCCACAAGTCCCGAGCCGGAAAGCGTCGGAGGTGCCGAGAACATAAGATACAATACTACCGCATTGGTAAGCGTTCCGATCATCAACCAAGGGCGGAACTTGCCCCATTTGGTCTTGGTCTTGGCAACGATTACACCCATGATCGGATCGTTAAAAGCATCAAATATACGAGCCGCCATCATAATGGCACCCATTATCGTACCCTTTATTCCAAGCAGATCCTGATAGTAATACAGGATATAACTGGCAGAGAGCATGTATACCATGTCCTTGCCCACGGCTCCGAGTCCGTAAGCCGCCTTTTCTTTAAGTGAAAGCTTCATATAACCTCCTTGTGCCCAATACATTGTAGTATTATTATTTTAACAAAAAAGGGAGTGTTCGTGCAATCCACAAACACTCCCTCAATGTGCTGTTACAATATTACTTTTTGGTCAGGAACGAAGGAATCTGTAACTGATTCTCCTCTATCTTGCTCTTGATATCCGTAGGCTTCTGTCCGAAGTTACGTGCTACGGGAGCACCCTGTGTCGGAACAGGTCTCGGTGTCACACCGCCTATAGGAGCGCTGACTCCCGGTCTTACGGCTGCCGCATCGTTAGACGCGGTAAGCGGTCTGCTCATAGGTGCCTGAGCATTCATTCCGGGTCTTGCAGCCATCGTAGATCTGCTTGTAAGTCCCGCTCTGTTGCCCAATGTCACATTGGTCTTGACTTCGTCAAGTCCGGTTGCGATAACCGTTATCTTACAACTGTCAGCCTCTGACTCATCATACATGGCACCGAATATAAGATTGATATCCTCGCCTGTAATCTCTTCTACATAGCTGGCAGCATCATCTGCATCAAATACACTGATGTCACCTGTGATATTCATGATGACATCTGTTGCGCCCTTGATCGTTGTCTCCAAAAGAGGTGACTCAACAGCTGCAACGATAGCTTCCTTAGCCTTGTCATCGCCCTTACCTACACCGATACCGATGTGAGCAACGCCCTTGCCTCTCATAACTGTCTGTATATCGGCAAAGTCGAGGTTAATGAGTGAAGGTACATTGATAAGGTCTGTAATACCTCTTACAGCCTGCTGTAACACTTCATCGGCTCTCTTGAATGCCTCGGGCATAGTAGTACGTCTGTCTACTATCTCAAGTATCTTCTGATTAGGGATAACAATAAGGGTATCTACATTCTCTTTAAGCTTCTCGATACCGCCTATTGCGTTATTCATACGTGTCTTAGCCTCGAAATGGAAAGGTTTTGTAACAACACCTACGGTGAGAATGCCCATATCCTTGGCAATCTTGGCAATAACGGGTGCAGCACCCGTTCCGGTTCCGCCGCCCATTCCGCAGGTAACGAATACCATGTTATATGTTCTGATAGCCTGCTGGAGCTCATCATAACTCTCTTCGGCAGCCTTCTCGCCCACTTCCGGTCTGGCACCTGCTCCGAGACCCTTGGTAAGCTTCTCTCCTATCTGAATAGTAGTGGCCTTACAGTTGGATAACCACTGCTTATCTGTATTAACTCCTAAGAAATCTACCCCCGTGATCTCTTCTTCAATCATTCTGTTGACAGCATTGTTGCCGGCGCCCCCGACACCAACGACCAATATCTTAGCTCCGCTTAATGCCTCGCTATTTCTTATCTCCAACAAAGGACTGTCCTCCTCCTTAATCTATATCGAGCGACATGAGATATTTCGTTCAATATTATCATACCTAGATATCATATAATCTTTTTGCCGTTTTCGCAACGACTTTTTTAACTTTCTTATCAAAAAAGTCTATTTATCCACCTCGAACGTGATTATACTGTCGCTTCCGTTATAATTATCCAGTCTCAAAACGCCCTTTTTATCCTTAAGTTCGGGCAATATGTCCTTCAGTCTTATGATTTTTTCATCTATGTAATCAAAGTTACCTATCTTGATTCTCGCATCGCCGAAGTACAGCGTCATATTGAAGTTATTGTCAAAATATATCTTATCCATCTCGATATCGTATTTTGACAGAAGCTGTGTCATCTCAAGGATGTTTTTGAATATCTCCTCACTCTCAACCGGGAGTTTTTCATAAAGCACGATATGGTCGAAGTTAAGTCCCAATATCTGCGGTATCCCCTTGGTCTTTACATCCGATGACTCAACAACCGTACCGTCCTTATCGAAGTAGAAATACCTGCCCATATATTCGACAAATCCGGCCATTGCCTTCTCATAAACGGTTATCTTAATCGACGAAGGACTCAGTATATCGACATTCATCGACTGAATAAACGGTATTCCCTCAATGTCCTTATTCTTATATTTCATGGACAGATAAAGCGAATTTCTTCCGAGTCTGTCACCCATTACCATCTCATAGATCTCTTCGTTGGTATAGTGGGTATTACCCTCTATGGTTACGGTATCTACGGTAAAAACATGCTTGATCGTAAGTACGGCAATAAGCAGAAGCACCGCAATAACAAGCAGAACCGCCAAAAGTCTCTTTTTATAGGCATCCAGCTTTACCTTAGGGATCCTTAAGTTCTTCCATGGTCTGCGATCCGGCGCATCAAGGCTCTTTCCGAGCACGGGCAGCTCAGCCGTCAGCTGACTTAGGGTGTTGCCAAGCGGCATCGTGTTTTCAAGCTTCTTCTGCCTCTCAACGGCCTTGATGGTCTCAGACTTTGCCTTTGTCTTCTTCTTTTCAGCCTTTTTGACGTCCTTCTTTTTTACGTCGTTTTTCTTAATGTCGTCTTTTTTGACGTCCTTCTTCTTTACAGGCTTTTCCTGTACCGCGCCCTTCTTTACCGCCTTCTCCTTTGCGGCACCCTTCTTTGCGGCACTATTCTTTTTTTTCTTGGAATCTGTCTTTTTCTTAGCCATGGCTTAGTCCTCTGTAAAGGTAATAGACCTTGCCACCGAAAATACGAGCCCCATCTCAATAAGCAGGAACATGACTGATGAACCTCCGTAGCTGATAAAGGGCAGAGAAATACCCGTATTGGGTATCACATTGGTAACAACCGCAACATTTAAGATAACCTGAACGGCTATATGACCCATAACACCAACGACTAAGAGTCCGCCGAACTCATCGGGTGCGTTGTTGGCGATTATCATAAGTCTCCAGAGCATGAGCAGGAACAGGATTATAATACATATTCCGCCGAACAATCCAAGTTCCTCACAGATAATGGAGAATATCATATCATTCTGTGCCTCGGGCAAAAATCCGAGCTTCTGGGTACTCTGTCCGATACCTTTTCCGAAGACCCCGCCCGAACCTATGGCATATAAGGCCTGAAGAGTCTGGAATCCCTTACCCGTTGCATCCGCCTCGGGATCTATCCATGTACGTATGCGCTGTCCTCTGTAACCGAGTGTACCCGAATCGGCAAGATGGACTATTATAACGACAACAAGCGCTGCAAGCGCTATCGCCGCAACGGTGATCAAAATGAATCTTCTGTACTCCGGACTCGCAACAAAGAGCATTATATATCCGATCATGAAGATGATTATCGCAGAACTCAGATTCTGTGTGATACCCCACACCATAAGGCATATCGGGGCCGGTGATAACAACACGAGCAAAAATCCGTTCCTTGTACGGATCTTGTTACCAAGCTGACACACAAGATTTGCCAAAAAGAGGATCATCGCAAGCTTGGCGATCTCGGCCGGCTGTACGGATATTCCGAGATTAAGCCATCTTCTCGCACCGTTGGCCTCATATCCCAAGGGAGTTAAGACCAAAAGGATAAGAACTACCGATACCACATATCCCGCTCCTGCAAACCTTCTCCAGAAATGATACGGAAAAAGTGCAACGACCGCCATGGCGCCCAATCCGAATACCGTAGCGAAAGCCTGCTTATTAAGGTAGAATGCCGGATTATTGTGCAATGTCGAAGACATTGATGCCGAATAAGAACTGGTCGAATATACCATGATCAGTCCGAATCCGAGCAACAGCAATATGATAAATACGAGTGTATAATCCACGTATCCTTTTGTCTTTTCGAATCTATTCCGGACCATTATCAGTATCCTCCACTAAAGGTGCACCGGTCTCTGTATTAAGCAGGGTTCCCGTAAGAGGTGCCGTAAGCACGTCATCAGACTGCATCTCTTCCGCAGTAGGTGCAGTTGAAGAAGTGATATCTCCGCCGTTGGCATTGATTACCTCGCCGTCTTCACCGTTTTCCGTCTCTTCACCTTCACCCTCTTCTTCCTCTTCTGACATGTTGGAAGACTTGATCGTTATATCAAGGTTATCAAGTTCTTCTCTTTCCTTATCGGAAAGTTCTTCCGTCATATAGATGTTCAAATAAGGCAGAACCTCTGTCAGTATGCTTCTTACGATTCTTGTCGCATACTTGGCATCATCCTGGAATACAACATTGGGTCTGTCAACAACAACGTAAATTGCTATCTGAGGATTGTCCGCAGGAGCATATCCCATGAATGATACAACGTAGTTTTTCTTATCTCTGGGCACGGTCTCGGCCGTTCCCGTCTTACCGCCGATTGCATATCCCGCAGGGCGGGCGGTTTTACCTGTACCGTTAACTACAACGCCGTTACAATACTGGATAATCTTGGCACTTGTTGCAGCCGAAACGGTCTGCTTAAGAACTCTGGGGCTTATGTTTCTGACTGTCGATCCGTCAGCAGCCGTAATTCTCTTTACCACATGCGGCTCATAGTAGTATCCGCCGTTAACAAGCGATGAGAAAGCCGTAATCATCTGGATCATGGTCACGTTATAACCCTGTCCGAATGTGGAAGTTGCAAGCTCCGTCTCACCCATGTTATTGGAATTAAAGACTAAAGTTGCAGTCCTTGATTCGCCTGATAAGTCTATATTTGTCTTATAACCGAAGTTAAACTTTTCCTGATATTCAAGGAATGTCGTCTTACCTATCTGCCTTCCCATAAGCATCAAGGCAACGTTGCAGGACTGCTCTATTGCTTCCTGAACGGACAGTGTACCGTCACCACCGATCTTATAGTTATGACACTTGATATCGTGATCCGCAACATGAAGCTGACCGTTACAGGTATAGTATTCATTGCCGGACATCTTACCCGACTCAAGTCCCGCTGCTACCGTAAAGGGCTTGGCAACCGAACCGGGCTCGTAAGTATTGGTTATGCAGAAGTTCTTCCACAGATAGTTAAGCTGCTGATATGTAACGGCATCATCCGTAAGGAGTTCCGCCTTGTTCTCTTCGGTAATACAATTGGCCTCGTATTCGATAAGTCCCTTGTCATTGACGTAACGCGAACCTATAAGTGCATCGGTATTTCTCGGATCGTTTAAGTTATAGTTGGGATAACTGCCCATGCCGAGTATCTCACCGCTGTTAACATCCATGATGATGCAGCCGACGTTATTGGCACCGTTACCGCCGGGTCTTGCGCCGTTTTTATACTGCTCATTGAATTCATAGAGATACTTCTCGATTATCTGCTGAATGTTACCGTCGATGGTTGTTACGATATTGTATCCGTCTACGGGAGACACAACGGTTCTTTCAAGCGTCTCTCCCTCGCTTAAATATCCGTATTCACGGCCGTTTGTACCGTTCAAAGTATCGTTGTAAAACTGTTCAAGTCCGTAAGAACCCACATTATCCTTACCGGTAAAACCGATAACGTCACAGGCAAGCGTATTGTTGGGATATACTCTCTTATATTCCTCTTCAAACCATACACCGGCTATATCGGGATTATTCGCCGTATCATTCTGCAAATCGATAAAGCCTGCAATGTCATCATATGTAAGCTGCTTAAGTGCCACATAATACTGACTTGCGGGGTTGTTATTCACATAGCTTCGGATTTCGCTCTCGGGGAATCCCGGGAAGCAAGACGAAAGTGCACTCATCGTTGCATCAAGACTCTCTTCCTTACGTAACATGAGCTTACTGTCAATTATAAGATTATATACTTTCTCGCTGGTGGCAAGCTTGTTGCCCTTGGAATCCAGGATGTCGCCGCGCTTATAAGGTATAATCGTACTCTCGTACTGCTGCTGTGAAAGCACCTGCTTTTTATACCTCTCGCCGTTGTCCCTGGTTATAGATATGAGTTTTATACTTAACCCGACAAAAGCCAGTAGTACCAACAAAAAGAGTACTACCAGCTTCTCCTGCATCTTCTTATTAAATGGTCTGTTGTTGGGTCTGTTCATAGGAAACACTTCTTTACTGAAGTTCACGCAGTTGCCTTACATAATCACTTCCCTCGCTCCCCACAACAACTACCTGACCTTCCTTCGCATATGTCATACCGAGCTCTTCGACCGCGATCTGCTTGATGCTCTCAAGATTAACAGATGCATCGATACGAGCTTGGTTCTCATCGTTGGTAAGTATCATGTCGTTGAGCTCTCTTTCAAGCATTGCCACTCTCTTGGCACTTATCGTAAGATTGCTCACCGCCTTGATATATCCTAACAGAGTTACGGCCGTAATGCAAACGGCTAACGAAAGAAAAAGAACATATCCGGCATTCATATGCCTTGCTCTGTCGCGATTACGTCTTGCAGCATGATTAACGCGCTTTATCTGCGGTCCCTGCTCTCTTCCGGGAGCTGCCTCATATGCCGTATTACCCTCTACATAATAGCTTCTTCTTCCGGTATTAACTGTGATTCTGTAGTTGTCTGCTCTTCCTGTTCTGTAATTGCTCACTTATTGCCCCTCTCGGATGCCCTTAGCATCCAACTTCCTTGTCCTTACTCTTAGTCATCCTTGCCTAAGGTATTGCTTTTTCGAAGACTCTTAGCTTTGCGCTCTTGCTTCTGCTGTTAATCTCCAGTTCTTCTTCGGTTGCCGTTACCGGCTTCCTTCCTACTATCCTGCCTTTGCTTACCTTGCCGCATACACACTTGGGGAAATTCGGTGGGCATGTGCACGGGTTCTCGGCTGTTCTGAATGCATTCTTGACTATCCGATCTTCCAATGAGTGGAAGGTGATTATCGCCAACCTTCCGCCCGGTTTAAGGATGTCTATCATTGCATCTATCGAATCCTTAAGAACTTCCAGTTCTCTGTTACACTCTATCCTTATCGCCTGATACGTTCTCTTGGACGGATGTCCGTCCTGTCGCATCCTTGCGGGTATCGAGGCTTTGATTATCTCGTTAAGTTCGGATGTTGTCTCAATCGGCTTATTCGCTCTTGCCGCCACAATGTGCTTGGCAATGTTCTGTGCGAACTTCTCTTCCCCGTAATCCCTTATCACCCTGAAGAGTTCCTTCTCTTCGTATTCATTGACTATGTCCGCCGCTGTGATGCGTTGCCTCTGGTCCATTCGCATGTCCAGAGGCGCATCTGATTTATAGGAGAACCCTCTGTCGGGTGTGTCTAACTGGTGTGAGGATACTCCGATGTCTAAGAGTATTCCGTCCACCAAATCTATTCCTAATTCCTGCAAAACCTCGGGCATCTTAACGTAATTCGCTCTTACTATTCTGACCCGATCGTCACGACCTATCTTATCCGTGGCTGCCTTTATTGCTTCCTCATCCTGGTCGATTCCTATCAGTCTTCCGTTACCCGATAGCCTCTTAAGAATCTCTGAGGAATGCCCCGCTCCGCCTAACGTTCCGTCTGCATATATTCCGTCGGGCTTAATGTTAAGGCCCTCTATAACTTCATTCAGTAATACCGGTATGTGTTCAAAGCTCATCAGATACTAAGTCCCAATTCTGCCATGTGTTCAGCGATATCTTCCATATCATCGAAGTTCGCCGTACCGTCCCAACGCTCTTTGCTCCAAATCTCGACGCGGCTCGCTACACCTATGAGCACGACATCTTTGATCAGTTCAGCGAACTCTCTTAAAACTGCCGGAAGAAGTATTCTGCCCTGCTTATCCACCTCAACCGTTGTGGCTCCTGCGAGGAAGAATCTTACGAAGCTTCTTGCATCCTTGTTGGTGATCGGAAGAGTCTTAAGCTTCTCTTCGAATGCCGTCCATTCCGTCTTGTCATATACGAACAAACATCCGTCAAGTCCCTTGGTGACCACGAACTCTTCACCTAACGCTTCCCTGAACTTAGCAGGCACTATCACCCTGCCCTTGGGGTCAATTGTGTGATTATATTCTCCCATGAACATAGGCTTTTACCTGTCTTCCTAAGTATGTACCACTTTGTACCACTTAGTTACCACTTTCAACCACTTTTAACCACATTATAGTTATTATTTCGGTCAATTTCAAGGAAAACTTAGCGGCCGACCGGCATGAAAGCCTTGATTTTACTGGGTTTTGTGACGGTGGTTGGAATATGTTGGGTATAACAAAAGAACCAACCACTATATATTGTGGTTGGTTCTTGCTCTTTGTTAATATTTCACAAAGTTTATCTTAATTTTTTGTTAATATTTACCTACACATTAAATCTGAACAGAATAACGTCTCCGTCCTGTACAACATAATCCTTGCCTTCCATGCCGACAAGTCCTTTA
>JAFYBE010000115.1 GCA_017540355.1 Lachnospiraceae bacterium
GGACGGTGCGCATATTGCTACGCTCATGCTTACGTTCTTATACAGATTTATGCCTGAACTTATAAGACAGGGCTATGTGTATCTGGCACAGCCTCCGTTATATAAGCTTGAGAAAAACAAAAAGACCTGGTATGCATATTCAGATGCCGAACTTGATAAGATCCTTACGGAAGTAGGAAGAGATCAGAATAATAAGATTCAGAGATATAAGGGTCTTGGAGAGATGGATGCAGAACAGCTCTGGGAGACGACAATGGATCCTGAGAAGAGAATTCTGCTTAAGGTTAATATGGATGATGAAGCAGAATCAGAGCTTGATCTTACCTTCACAACTTTAATGGGTGATAAAGTAGAACCCAGAAGAGAGTTTATCGAAGAGAACGCTAAATACGTAAAGAATCTTGATATTTAAATATTTACAAAAATCGCCGCGGCTTCGCCGCGGACATAAACACCAATCGGAGGTTAACCGTGGATAACAACAACCAGTTAAATGATCAGATCTTCGACCAAATAAAAAGTGTAGACCTGAAGAAGACAATGGAGAATTCCTACATCGATTATGCAATGAGCGTTATTGCATCAAGAGCTCTGCCGGATGTAAGAGACGGACTCAAGCCGGTGCAGAGAAGAGTTCTCTATTCCATGATAGAACTTAACAACGGACCTGATAAGCCGCATCGTAAGTGTGCACGTATCGTTGGTGATACAATGGGTAAATATCACCCTCACGGTGATTCTTCTATATACGGTGCCTTAGTCAATATGGCACAGGACTGGAGTTTCAGATATCCATTGGTAGACGGACACGGTAACTTCGGATCAGTGGACGGTGACGGTGCAGCTGCCATGCGATATACGGAAGCAAGACTTTCCAAGATCTCAATGGAGATGCTGGCAGATATCAATAAGGACACGGTAGATTTTGTTCCCAACTTTGATGAGACTGAGAAGGAACCTGTAGTACTCCCCAGCAAATATCCCAATCTGCTGGTTAACGGTACAACCGGTATAGCAGTCGGCATGGCAACCAATATTCCTCCTCATAACTTAAGAGAAGTGGTATCGGCTGTTGCCAAGATAATCGACAATAAGATAGAAGAAGACAGGGATACGGATATAGAGGAAATCCTGCCTCTTGTTAAGGCTCCCGATTTTCCTACGGGAGGAATAATCTTAGGTACAAAGTCTTCAGAAGAAGCGTACAGAACAGGTCGTGCCAAGATTAAGGTCAGAGCCGTATGCAATATTGAGACTTTAGAGAACGGTAAGAATCAGATTGTAGTTACCGAACTTCCTTATATGGTCAATAAGGCAAGACTTATAGAGAAGATTGCCGAACTTCATAAGGATAAGAGAATAGACGGAATTACGGACTTAAGAGACGAATCCGACAGAGAAGGAATGAGGATTGTAATAGAGTTACGTAAGGATGTCAATGCCAACGTTTTATTAAACAAATTATACAAGCACACTCAGCTTCAGGATACTTTCGGTGTTATCATGCTTGCGCTTGTAGGCAATCAGCCTAAGGTTATGAGCCTTCTTGATATGCTTAAATACTATATTAAGCATCAGGAAGATGTAGTGACCAGACGTACAAAGTATGATCTTAACAAGGCAGAAGAAAGAGATCATATATTACAGGGATTACTCATTGCGCTTGATAATATCGATGAAGTCATTAAGATCATGCGCAGCAGCAAGACCACACAGGAAGCCAAGGACAGATTGATCGAGCGTTTCGGTCTTACGGATACGCAGGCACAGGCTATTGCCGATATGCGTCTTCGTCAGTTAACAGGTCTTGAATCTGAGAAGATAGAAGCGGAACATCAGGAATTACTTAAGAAAATAGAAGAACTCAAGGCAATTCTTGCCGATAAGAAAGTTCTTTTAGGTGTAATCAAGGAAGAGATGGCAGAGACTGCTGAAAAGTACGGAGACGACAGACGTACAAAGATCGGTTTTGATGACGAGGATATCTCAATAGAGGATATGATTACCGATGAGAACGTTGTCATTGCAATGACCAACTTAGGTTACATCAAACGTATGACCATGGATAATTTCCATGTTCAGAACAGAGGCGGAAAGGGTATCAAGGGAATGTCCACGATACAGGATGACTATATCGAGGATCTCCTTATGACCAATACTCATAATGATGTAATGTTCTATACCAATATGGGAAGAGTATACAGATTACGTGCTTATGAGATTCCCGAGGCGGGAAGAACGGCAAGAGGAACGGCAATAATCAACCTCTTACAGCTCAATCCCGAAGAGAAGATATCTGCAATGATACCGCTTACAAGTGTTGAGGAAGACAAAAATCTTCTGTTTATCACCAAGAAGGGTATAATCAAAAAGACATCAATACAGGAATTTGCCAATATCCGTAAAAATGGCCTGATCGCTATCAATATAGGCGAGGATGATGAGCTTATTGATGTTAAGACCACGGATAAGAACAACACGATATTCATCGTTACAAAGGATGCGATGTGTATCCAGTTTAAGGAGACGGATGTACGTCGAACCGGACGTAATACCATGGGCGTCAAGGCCATAGAGCTTTCATCGGATGATGAAGTTGTAGGTATGCAGATAGATACTCAGGGCGATTCACTCTTACTTGTTACGGAGAACGGCATAGGTAAGAGAACGACTCTTGATAAGTTCAGATTGCAAAAAAGAGGCGGCAAGGGTCTTCGTTGTTACAAGATTACGGAGAAGACAGGCCGAATCGTCGGAGTCAAGGCTGTTAATGATGAACATGAGATTATGATGATAACGACAGAGGGTATCATTATACAGATACGTATGTCGGATATCAGAGAGCTTGGCAGAATGACAACGGGAGTTAAGCTCATGAATCTTGAAGACGATGTCAAGATTGCCAAGATTGCCAAGGTTCGTGATAAGGTTCAGGATGATAACGGCATTGAGATTGATCTTCCGGAATCTGAAGATGATGTTGAGGAAGACGAAGTCGACGAAGCATTTGAGACAGGAAACGACTAATGAGTAGAATGAACTGGAAAGACCTGTTATGTGAAGAACGTATACGTCAGTTTACAAAGAGTACAACATCTTCTGACGTACGCACGGAATTTGAAAAAGACTATCACAGAATCATCGGAAGCGCCGCTTTCAGAAGATTGCAGGATAAAACCCAGGTGTTTCCGCTTGATAAAAGTGATTATATAAGGACCAGACTGACACATTCCTTGGAGGTAAGTTCTTTTGCCAAATCTTTGGGACAGAGTGTCGGACAGAGAATGATTGACGGAAATGTCGATCCGGATTTCGGATACAGGCAAAAGGATGATATCTGCAATATTTTACAATGTGCAGGACTGATACATGATATAGGCAATCCGCCATTCGGCCACTACGGTGAGGGTGTTATACAAAGCTATTTTAAGGACAATCTGCCCCTGCTTACATATAACGGCAAAAAGCTGACAGAAGTTCTAACGGATCAGCAACAGAATGATTTTTATCATTTCGAAGGTAATACCCAGGCATTAAGAGTGGTAACCAAACTGCATTTCCTGGTTGATGAGCATGGAATGAATCTGACAAAGGCATTGCTCGGAACCATAATCAAGTATCCGGTATCGTCATTGGAGGTTAAGAAAAATCCCGGGGATATCAGATGTAAGAAGATGGGATATTTTTATGCCGACAGCGATAATTTTGAAGACATTCAAAGGAGTACCGGAACGAACGGCAGAAGACATCCTCTTACCTACCTTTTGGAAGCAGCGGATGATATAGCATATAAGACTGCGGATATCGAAGATGCCATTAAAAAGGGCAAGCTTTCGATAAAAGTTTTAAAAGAAGAACTTGAACAGAGACTGGGGCCGGCGGGTAACGACAATTCTGTCGGAAGCAGGTTTGTGGAAGAACTGATCAGGAAATATGACAAGGCACTGGGCATCAACAGTATGCATCCGGATATGTATGCTATACAGAACTGGTCCGTTTATGTTCAGGGAAAAGCATTGTATGCCGTTAGCGACAGTTTTATAGAGCATTATGACAAAATAATGGAAGGCGAATACAACAACGATCTCTTTGCGGGAACGGAAGTGGCACAGATAATGGATGCTCTCGGAGAGATAGCCTATAAGTATGTATTCTCATCAAGACCCATATATAAGCTGGAAATTGCGGCAGATACGATATTTAATTTTCTTTTGGACAGACTCGTTAAGGCGGCAGTATATTATGACACGGATGTCAGAATGTCTGATCTTGACGTAAGACTTATGGATCTTGTATCCAGAGACTATAAGAAGATATACGAGATATACAGCAAAGACAGATCAGAAAACACAAGACTGTATTTGAGACTGTTGCTTATCACGGATTATATCTGCGGCATGACGGACAGTTATGTAAAGAATCTTTATCAGGAATTAAACGGAATACAATAATAAAAATACAGTATAGAAAAGAGGTCTTATCAAATGGAAGCGTACAGTATACTCAAGGATTTGGCTATTATAGTAATAGCTGCCAAATTCTGCGGTTTGCTTGCGAGAAAATGTAAGGCACCACAGGTAGTAGGTCAGATTATTGCGGGTCTGATTATAGGTCCCTGTCTGTTGGGACTGGTGGAACAGACCGAGTTCATCGGCCATATGGCAGAGATAGGAGTAATACTCCTTATGTTTGAAGCCGGTCTGGAGACAGACTTAAAAGAATTGGTAAGAACAGGTCCCATTGCATTTTTGATTGCCTGTGCAGGTGTTTTTATACCGCTTGTCGGAGGTACTCTTCTTTATATGGGCTTTTACGGTGTATCTCCCTGGGGAAGTGAAGAATTTTACAGGGCGATATTCATCGGTGTTATAATGACTGCCACCAGTGTAAGTATTACGGTACAGGCATTAAGAGAACTGGGAAAGCTTCGAGGTAAGGTAGGTACCACAATACTTAATGCGGCCATTATAGATGATGTCATCGGTATAGTGGTCCTTACTTTTGTAATCGGATTTAAGAATCCTGACAACAAGCCGATTAAGGTAGTTATAAGTACGGTTCTTTTCTTTGTGTTTGCCGTAATAGTCGGATTCATCTCATACAAGATCTTTAAATGGATGGATAACAAATATCCGCACACGAGACGAATTCCGATAGCGGGACTGGCATACTGTCTGGCCTTAAGTTATATAGCCGAAAGATATTTCGGTATAGCTGATATCACAGGTGCATATGTGGCGGGAATAATCCTATGTTCTATAAAAGATTCGGATTATATTGCCCGAAAGATGGATGTTAATTCCTATATGCTCTTTGGTCCGGTATTCTTTGTCAGCATAGGTTTAAAAACCGATATAAGCGGAATGACGGGTGAGCTGCTCCTATTCTCATTGGGCTTTGTACTTACAGCGTTATTATGCAAGATTATAGGATGCGGACTGATGGCCAAAGCCTGCCGGTTCAGTTTTTCTGACTCGCTTAAGATTGGTATAGGAATGATGACAAGGGGAGAGGTTGCGCTGATTGTTTCTCAAAAGGGTCTGTCTGTCGGAATGATGGATAATGAATACTTTACTGCGGTAATCCTTTTGATCATAGTGTCATCCATTGCAACACCCATATTGCTTAAGTTGATTTATGCCAAGGAAGAACCCGGGGATGTAACAAGAGATAACGCGGCATTCCTGTACAAACAAGAGAAGGATGAATAAAAATACATTAACCGAAGAAGAAAAGATGATCCGCAGAAAAAGGATCAAAAAAGCAAAACGTAAACGGGCGGTCGTCATTTGGATCCTGGTTCTGTGTCTTTTAACCGTATCGGCAGGAGCGGTCTATTTTGCGATGCTGTATAAGCAGACGCTTACAGATCTTGAAAAGACGCAGGCCGATATGGATATGTTAAAAAGCGAGATGGAAGCCGGTTCTTATATCACCACGGAAGAAGCGGATGCTTTGCTTAACGAAGCGGTAGACAGTGCGGTCAACAGTGCCATAGAGCAGACGGGCTCGGATTATAAGAACAGGATCAGAGGTTATATGGAAGAGGGTAAAACCTTAACCATGCTTGAAAACCTTTTTCCTGACAATATTGTTGTTCCCGACATAAGCGGTTATAGATTTTTTGATATCAACAGCAATCTTAATTTAAGTTAAGTTGATTATTCCGCAATAGAGTATCCCGTCGAGAATGAAAAGACCGGAAAATATGAGGGTGAAGCGACTTATTCCAAAGACGGCGTCGAGGCAAAAAAAGGCGTGGATGTATCAAGTTTCCAGGGAGATGTTGACTGGGAAAAGGTTAAAAACGACGGTGTCGAATATGCCTTCATAAGACTTGGATATCGCGGATATGAATCGGGAAAGATAGTTAACGACAGCAAATACGAAGATAACATCACAGGATGTAATGATGTCGGCCTGGATTGCGGAGTGTATTTCTTTACGGAAGCACTAAATGAGAGCGAAGGCGTAGAAGAAGCTGAATTTGTTTTGGAATGCTTAGGAGAACACCATATTGAACTCCCGATAGTGCTTGATGTGGAACAATCCGCCAATGTAAATAAATCAAGGACTAAAAATCTGTCGGCCGAAGACAGAACAAAGGCGGTCATAGCTTTCTGTGAAAGGATTAAACAGGCGGGATATACGCCCATGATATACGGCAATCTTAAAAGCATGCTTATAATGCTGGATTTTGAGCAGCTTGAGGAATATGATAAGTGGTTTGCATATTTTCACTATCCGTTAAGATTCCCGTACAAGCACAAGATCTGGCAGTATACCGCATCCGGCAAGGTGGACGGAATCAAGGGAGATGCGGATCTTAACCTCATGTTTTATTAAATAAAGCGGAGAATTATATGAAAAAGATAGTACTGACCGGCGGCGGTACAGCCGGACATGTGACGCCGAATATAGCGCTGATACCTACACTTAAAGAAAAGGGTTATGACATAACCTATATCGGATCGTATAACGGAATAGAAAAAAAACTCATAGAAGACATAGGTATTCCATATTACGGAATAGCAACGGGAAAATTCAGAAGATATTTTGACCTTAAGAATTTTACCGATGTGTTCAATGTGCTTAAAGGATATAAAGAAGCGGGCAGGATACTTAAAGATATTAATCCCGATGTGGTTTTTTCAAAGGGCGGATTTGTTGCGGTTCCGGTTGTAAGGGCTGCAGCACGCTTGGGCATTCCCTGTGTTATACACGAATCGGATATGACACCGGGACTGGCCAATAAGATCTGTATTCCCGTGGCTAAAAAGATATGCTGCAATTTCCCGGAGACACTGGAACATATGCCCGGCGGAAAAGCCGAACTGACGGGATCACCTATAAGAGCCGAGCTTACAAAAGGCAGCAGGGAAGAAGGACTTAAGTATACCGGAATGAACGGAAACAAACCGATTCTTATGATTATAGGCGGTTCTCAGGGCGCTCAGAGTGTCAATGAAACCGTCAGGGAGTCTCTTCCGAAGCTCAAAGAAGTATTTGATATTGTCCATTTATGCGGTAAGGATAAAGTGGACAACATGATGCTTGGAATAGACGGATACAAGCAGTATGAATATATCAATGAAGAGCTTAAGGATATATTCGCAATGGCGGATATAGTTATATCAAGAGCCGGGGCAAATGCGATATGTGAGATACTTGAACTTCGTAAGCCCAATGTATTGATTCCTCTTTCTGCAGGCAGCAGGGGAGATCAGGTACTTAATGCGGAATCTTTTGAGGCAAGCGGTTTTTCGGAAGTCATAAGAGAAGACGCTTTGGATCCCTCAATGTTAATCGAGACCGTTATGAAAGTATACAATAACAGAGAGAAATACATAGCGGCCATGAGTGAAAGAATGGAACTTAATCCGATAGAAAAGATCGTTAACATATTGGAAGAAGTTAAAAAGGAGAAGTAAAAAGGAGAAACTATGGACAACATTTATGTACCCAGACCGGGAAGCAATGTTTCGACAGGTGATGCCACAGAACAGACCGTGGGGGGCGGGATGTCTTCTGAGAATATGACACAGGCGTCACACAGAACGGTCGGAACCGCCAAGAAGAAAGAGAAGGTCGAGAAGATTTCAAAGTTCGGTTTGTATACTTTGATCTATTCGGTCTTTACGGCGTTCTGTCTGTACAAGAATGCCAGGGGAATAACATTCCCCTTCTATGCACTTTCAACGATAGTGTATTTCGATTTCTGTCTTAAGAAGATGGAAGCCAAATGGACCAAGAAGGATATGCTGTATCCGATTGCAATAATACTTTTGGGAATAAGCGTATTTTTGACAGACGATAAGCAGATGACAGGACTTGCGAAATGGACCATCTTTATTCTGATAGGAATATACAGTCTGCATGTTCTTTATGATGAGACGGAATGGAAGTTCATGAGATATATTCAGGCACTCGTTCAGTTGATCGGCGGAAGCGTCGAGAACATCGTGTCGGCGTATACGGAGTCTTTCACTTTTTTCCAGGGCTTAAAGAAAGTGAAGTATGATGAAGAAGGTAATCCCATACCGCGTAAGAACAATAAGCTTGTGTATGTCGGCATAGGAATACTCGTATCGATTCCGCTGGTTGCTTTTATCCTTATGCTTTTATGTAAGGCGGATGCAGTATTTAAAGAAGCGGTTGACAGGGTTATAGAACTGATAGACCTTGAGAATATCATCGGTGTTCTTATTACCATTCTACTTACTTTTACTCTTGCTTATGCGTTCATCAGATATTTGGATGAGAAGAGTATCAAGATAGAAGACAAGGATCATCATGTGTATGAACCGGTCCTGGCTATTACCGTAACATCGATTATATCCGTAATATACCTTTTATTCTGCGGAGTACAGGTTGTATATCTTACATTCGGTAACGATCTTAAGCTTCCCGAAGGCTACACTTATGCGGAATATGCGCACGAAGGTTTCTACGAGCTTATGACGGTTTGTATTATCAACCTGATTATTGTGCTTGTGGCTTCATATTTCTTCGGTGAGCATAAGGCACTTAAAGTGATACTCACGATAATCTGCGCATGTACATATATAATGCTGGCATCGAGTGCATACAGAATGTATCTGTACGTAAGCGAATATGACTTCACCAAATTAAGAGTATTTGTTCTGTACGGACTCTTTGTTCTGGCCATACTTTTAGTCGGTGTAATCATATATGTCTACAAGGAGAGTTTCCCTTTATTCAGATATGGGATTGCGATTTTATCCGTAGCGATAATCATCCTTGTATATTCTCATCCGGCTGCACTAATAGCAAAATACAATATCAGCCAGATGACCGAAAGACACAGAACGATTGATCTTAAATATTTAAGAGATCTCGGTACGGATGCAGCACCTGTAATACTTGAGAACTTTGACGAACTGTTTGAGTATGAACTTGCTCACACTGACGGCGGAATCAACGGAGAGTATTCGACCAAGTACAATAAGTCTTACGACTATGACTATGAGAATACTACAATGTACAGATACTACATGGAGAACTTCACGGAAGAGAAGGATGATGATGACTGGAGAATCCACAGAGCGGATCCGGAAGACTATGATTCTCCGATCTTTGATATGAGCTTCCGTTCGTTTAATCTTTCCAAGTTCTTTGCCCAGAGAGCCAATAAGGCAACAGACGGCAAGTATGACGAAGACGGAGAATACTGGGAAGAGATGATCGAGAATTATTTTTGCAGCGGTAAATACGGCGGCGAATCAATCTAGAGTGTGGTATTAAAAAATTATCTGTGTTAATATTACTAAGTAGCGGAATTATTGACATTTCGGAATGGAGACAGACTTATGGATGGAACATTTTTGATTCTTGCAGGCGGATTGCTTGTGATAATTGCTGCAGTTGTAGTTGTATCTGCGGTTTCTTCTGTCATTTCGGCTGTGGTTGCTGCCGAAGAGGATGATGAAGACTGAATGATATATCAGTGTTGATAGGACAGACGACCAACACTCTAATAAAAATTCGGCTGGGATAATGTTTACTGTAGTTCACAGAAAGGAAGAAGACTATGAGCGAGATTAAAGACATTAATTTAGCCGAATCAGGCGAGCGTAAGATCGAATGGGTCAAAAGAAACTGCGACCTGCTTCGTACACTTGAAGAAGAGTTTGTAAAGACCAAGCCGTTCACCGGTAAAAAGGTTGCTCTTTCGGTGCATTTGGAAGCAAAGACCGCGTACCTTTGCAAGGTGCTTGCGGCCGGCGGTGCCGAGATGTATATCACAGGTTCCAATCCGTTATCCACACAGGATGACGTGGCAGCGGCTCTGGTAAAAGCGGGACTTAACGTTTTTGCTTGGCACGGTGTTACCGAGGAAGAATACAATAAGCACATAAGAAGCGTTTTAAGCATAGGACCCAACATCATTATAGATGACGGCGGTGATCTTGTTCACATGATGCATACCGAGTACAGAGATCTTATCCCTCAGGTAATAGGCGGATGTGAAGAGACCACAACGGGTATCATAAGACTTGAGGCCATGAATCGTAAGGGCGAATTACAGTTCCCCATGGTCAGAGTTAACAATGCGGACTGTAAGCACTTATTTGATAACAGATACGGAACGGGTCAGTCCGTATGGGACGGCATCAACCGTACAACCAATCTTATCGTAGCCGGCAAGTATGTTGTTGTTGCAGGATACGGCTGGTGCGGTAAGGGTGTTGCCATGAGAGCCAAGGGCCTTGGAGCAAGAGTTATCGTAACAGAGATCAATCCCGTTAAGGCAATAGAGGCCGTTATGGACGGATTTGATGTAATGCCTATGAGAGAAGCTGCTAAGCTCGGTGATTTCTTTGTGACGGTTACCGGTTGTGACAAGGTAATAAGCACAGAAGATTTCAAGGTTATGAAGGACGGAGCCATCCTTACCAATGCAGGACATTTTGACTGTGAAGTGGATATGGCAGGTCTTCGTGCCATGGCTGTTGAATCCAAGGAGATGCGTAACAACATCATGGGTTATAAGCTTCCTACAGGACAGTGGATCTGTGTAATAGCAGAAGGAAGACTTGTTAATCTTGCAGCAGGCGACGGACATCCGGCAGAGATCATGGATATGAGTTTTGCTATTCAGGCACTCTCAGCCAAGTATCTTGTGGAGCACGGCTCAGAGCTTACAGAGAAGCTTATAGATGTTCCTACGGATGTTGATATGGATGTTGCAAGACGTAAGCTTGCTTTCCTCGGAAAAGAGATAGATACTCTTACACCCGAGCAGGAAGCGTATTTGAATGCGTCATTATAAATCAGGGAGTTTAAAGATTGATTATAAAGCCTTTGAAGGATCACTATTCAAAGGCTTTTTTAAAAGAGAGGGAAAAATGAAAAAGAAAACGACTTTAAGACTGATTGCGGCAACGGTAATGACTGCCTTTGTAACTATTGCAAGCGGCACGAATGCATATGCTGCCGTAACAAGCGCAGGTTCCATATCAAACGGAATCGATGTATCCAAGTTTAACGGAGTAGTGGACTGGGGAAAAATCGCAGGCTCGGGAGTAAAGTTTGCGTTTGTCAGAGTCGGCAACCCACAGTCGGGTGTTGATCCGATGTTTGCCGCCAATTTTAACGGAGCATCCGGGGCCGGACTGCGAACCGGAGTGTATTATTATTCACATGCAACAAGCGTGGAAGCAGCCAAAGCGGAAGCTGCACAGACCATAGAATGGCTTAAAGGATATCCCGTAAGTTATCCCGTTGTATATGATGTTGAAGCCGGCGGACAAAAAAAATTGGGCGCTGCTCAGATGCAGGATATAGTCAATACATATTGTTCAATCATATATGCAGCCGGATATTATCCCATGGTATACACCAATAAGAACTTTTATAAGAGCAAGTTAATGGGTAACGGATGGGACAGATGGATCGCACAGTACGGTTCATCCTGCGATATGGACAGTGTAGCGTTCTGGCAGTACTCAAGCAAAGGAAAGCTTCCCGGTATAGGCGGATATGTGGATCTCGATCTTCAGTATAAGGATTATTCCAAGGCTATAGTCAAGGACGGATTTGCCGAGCAGTACGGATTTGTAAGGTATTATTCCAACTGGATGATGCAGAGAGGATGGGTTAGTGAGAACGGACTTAAGTTCCATATGAATGATATGGGAGTAATGGAATCGGGATGGTTTACCGATACAGATTCCAAGGTTTATTATTTAAATCCCAACGGAGGATATGCCGTTACGGGTCTTCAGACCATAGACGGAGCGAAGTATATCTTTGATGCAAATTGTGTAAAGTGTACGGGTATAACAGAGTTTAACGGAGCACTTTATTATTGTGACCCCGTTACGGGTGCACTTTTATGCAACGGCAGCTTTACGTTTGACGGTATGAATTTTGTTACCACCGATGACGGAGTCATTCTTCCCGCACTTTGATAAAAAGGAGAAAACATATGAAGATTGTGGAACTTGATCGCAATACATTGGGATATGATATCGATACAAGCGTATTCGCAGACTTCGGAGATTTTACACAACATGATTCGGATACGGTAGAGAATAACCGGGGATATATCAAAGACGCAGATGTGGTGATTTTTAACAAGGCCGTCATGAACGAGCAGATGCTTAAGGATGCGCCAAATGTCAAATTACTGTGCATAACGGCTACGGGCTTTGACAATATAGACCTTGATTATGCAAGAAGCCGTGGTATTGCCGTGGCCAACGTCAAGGCATATTCAACACCTGCAGTGGCACAGCATACATTTGCTTTGGCACTATATGTACTTGAGAAGATAAGTTATTACGATGACTATGTTAAGTCAGGCAAGTACAGTTCTCAGACGGGATTCTGCAATTTCGATGAGAAGTATACGGAGCTTGAGGGCAAGACCTGGGGCATAGTCGGAATGGGTAATATAGGACGCAAGGTAGCACAGATTGCTACGGCTTTCGGTTGTAATGTTATATATTATTCGACTACGGGTAAGAATAAAGTTGAAGGCTATGAGCAGGTAAGCTTTGATGATCTCTTAGCCCGTTCGGATTTCTTGTCTCTTCACTGTCCGCTTAACGATGCTACGAGAGGTCTTATCAATATGGCGGCGCTTAAGAAGATGAAGTCATCAGCCATTCTTATCAATGTCGCAAGGGGTCCGGTGATTGTGGATGAGGATTTAACTCTGGCACTTGAACAGGGAATAATAGCCGGTGCGGGACTTGATGTTCTGGGCAAAGAGCCTATGCCCGCTGACAATCCGCTTAACCGAATCAAAGACAGCCGCAGGCTTTTGATCACACCTCATATGGCATGGGCAAGTGTTGAAGCCAGACAGAGATGTGCCGATGAAGTATATCGCAACATCAAGGCTTTTATAGATGGCGAGAAGCGTAACAGGGTTGATTGTTAACCTCATAATACATATTTAAGAAAGAAGGATCAGTATAGAATGAACATAGTATGTTTGGATTTAGAGGGAGTATTGGTACCGGAGATATGGATTGCATTCTCTGAGGCAACGGGAATCCCCGAGCTTAAGAGAACCACAAGAGATGAGCCCGACTATGACAAGCTCATGAAGTTCCGTATAGGTATACTTAAAGAGCACGGACTCGGTCTTAAGGAGATTCAGGATACCATTGCAACAATAGATCCTCTTCCCGGTGCAAAGCAATTCCTTGATGAGTTAAGGGAACTTACACAGGTGGTCATTATAAGTGACACATTCGAGCAGTTCGCCAAGCCTCTTATGAAGAAGCTCGGCTGGCCGTCACTGTTCTGCAATACACTTGAAGTAGCGAATAACGGAGAAATTACCGGATTTAAGATGAGATGTGACAAGTCCAAGCTTACTACCGTTAAGGCACTTCAGTCATGCGGATTTGAGACCATAGCCGCCGGCGACAGCTTTAACGATCTTGGAATGATACAGGCGAGCAAGGCCGGATTCTTATTCAGAACAACGGATGCCATCAAGGCAGATTATCCTCAGTATCCTGCATTTGAGACATACGATGAGTTTTTAGTCGGCATTAAGGCAGCATTATAATGAGTATTTCAAAACATACTTTGGAGATTATACAGAAGCAGTTTGATCTGGACTGTAACTTAGGCGAGGCACATAAGATCAAGGATGATATGTGGATCGCACCTACGGTAGTCTTACCCGGAAGCAGAGTCATAGACAAGCTTGATCCTTTCTTCCGTGTGATCATTTTCATGGGTAAGGCCTATGTCATGGCTGATGAATCCACAATTCCCGGCTGGGAGGAGATTCTTAAGAATTATCCTGCGGAATGGTTTTTTAACTATAGCAGGCTTCGTAAAGTCGACAGAATTCTTAATGAATATGACCGAGAGATAATTGATACGCACATTTATTATCTTCCCGATTCGGAAGCCCCTGTCATGACAGAGCCCGAAGGATTACGTTGGTTTGATGAGTCGGATATTGCAAAGAGTAAGGATATCAATCCCTTTCACAACGCCTGGCCGTATTCTCCGACACAGCCTGATGTAATCGGCGTAGGTATTCCTAAGGGAAAAATAACGGAAACCGGTGAAACTTCCGTTCCGTGTGAAGCGAAAGCTGCAGACGAACTGTCGGTGACCAATATGGCTGCATTAGCCGGAGCAAGTCTTGACGGTAAGTATGTGAAGCAGATAGGGATAGACGTATTACCTGAGTTCAGAGGGAACGGTTATGCACCGATGCTTGTATCCGTACTTAGGCAGAGGATAATTCAGGAAGAATACATTCCTTTCTACGGAACGGCAGAATCTCATGCAGTCTCAAGAATGACGGGAGTCAGATCCGGATTCTTACCTGCATTTGCTGAACTTTTTGTTGGTAAGAAGGATGTATACAATCCCGACAGAGACAGGCAAGATTAGTATTTGTTCCTATATAACCAGTTTCTGCCCTGCTTTTTTGGCAGACGTTCAAGTATGCCTAGCAGACGCAGAAGTCCCGTAACATAGCTTAAATATTGTTTGGGAATGCCGGCTGAGGATGCCAGTTCGGCGGAAGTATAAATATCGGCGTTGGATGAATCTTCATCCGACGCTTTATTATTTGCGGAAAGGTTCTCGGGAAGGAAGAGCATATAATCTTTGGGCTCATTTAGTATTATCTCTCCCGTAAGTTCTTCGGGAATTCTGTCGAATCTTTCTGCACCGAAGCGCTTTCTGTCTTTGCTTCGACCGGACAATAATTTATATTCCGTCATGTTCATAAGCAGAATCTTCACATGAAGATGAGGATTACACAGATAATCTCTGATAGAGTATATCTCTTTAAATGCAGGCCAGGGAGCCAGAGCACTTCTGTAAGAACCGACGGAAGCTTCTTCGCCGGTATCGGGATCTATCCATATAATGCGTTTCTTATCGGGAAGAGGTAATATGACCGTAACATCATAAAGAGGCAAAAAAACGTCGAGTTTGTCTTTAAGCCTTGAAAAAGAACGGGTCTGAATCTCGATTATCTTCTCATCTGCTGTATATATATCCGCACACTTACCCTCGATGGGAATCTCCTGATGATCTTCATCGGGCTCATAATAATTCTTAACAACTGCATGAACAGTTTTCTCGGATAAGGTTCCTATCTGAAATCTCTGTCTGTCAATGCCGATTACCTTCTGTCTTGCGGCTTCCCACAGTTCGTTATCCAGTGTGCCGGTATCATATGGACTTTTCTTAATCTCAGTCACTTTTCTTTTTCCCATAACCGTATTATATTGGCTAATAATTTGTTTGAAAACTATAATTTGTAAACAGGAGTGTTATAATAATATAGCGATTGCAACCGCCGGTTGACAGATTGAAAAGCCGGATTTATGGAACGCAACCGCCCGAAATAGTATTCTTTGATTGTTCGAACAAGGCAACAGACAAAGATTACAAAAGCGCCTGACAGATTGAATAATAACATATAAGTCGCGCTTTGGAATGGAGGAAATATGATTTTAGCAGATAAGATTATTAATGAAAGAAAGAAGAACGGCTGGTCACAGGAAGAACTTGCAGACATGCTTGATGTATCAAGGCAGTCCGTATCCAAGTGGGAAGGGGCACAGAGTATTCCGGATCTTTCCAAGATTCTAAAGATGGCAGAGATTTTCGGCGTGAGCACAGACTACTTATTAAAGGATGAGATGGAACCGGAAAGTAACAGTGTGGTTCCATACTACGAACAGAACGATGCAATTAGTTCTCTTAAAAGGGTTTCGATGGAAGAAGCTTCGGAATTTATTACAACAAGAAAAGAAGTTTTACCCAAGATCGGACTCGGAGTATTTTTATGTATCACCTGTCCCGTTGTTCTTATACTTCTTGCAGGCTTACAGAATGCGGGAATCATAGGAATTACCGAGAATGTTGCGGCTGCAATAGGACTTATATTCTTATTCGCACAGATTGGTACAGCGGTATGGTTGTTTGTATCCAAGGGCGGTAAGCTTGGTAAATATGAATTTATGGAGAAGGAAGCTTTTGATACCGAATACGGTGTTGACGGCATGGTTAAAGAAAGAATGGCTGCATCTGAGCCGTATAATACAAAGGCTCTAACAACAGGAGTGTTGCTTTGTGTACTTGGTTCAGTTCCGCTTGTGATTACTTCCGTTCTTGGAGCGCCCGAAGTTGTGATAGTAAGTATGGTAGCCTTACTCCTGCTTCTGGTCGGATGCGCTGTTTATATGTTTGTATCCGTATGTGGCGTACACAGTTCGTATAAGATTCTTCTTCAGACAGATGATTATTCTTACGAAAATAAGAAGAAAAACAATAAGCTTGAGCCTCTTACAAGAATATACTGGCTTGCAATCGTTGTTATATACCTCGCTGTAAGCTTCTTAACGGGGCGTTGGGATATGACTTGGATTATCTGGGCAGTATCGGGAGTGCTTTTTGCTCTGATCAGAGTTATAGGCGAATCCCTTATCAATACCAGAGATTAGACGATAAATAATCTTTAAATAATATAAAGAACAACTGTAAGCTGCATCCGTGATGCAGCTTACTTTATTTACGACAATGTAAGGGAAACTGTTGAAAACAGAACATTTACGCGGTATAATTACTATTATCTTACACTTGTGAGAAACGACTTAAAATGTCGAACAAATCATTATTAAGGAGAGACATATGGCAACGAAGAAGAAAGCAGTCAAGAACACAGAAAAACAGTCAAAACTCACAATGCGTTTAACGCTCTTATTGTTCAGTTTAATTCCGTTAATTGTGGCATCTGTCATAATAGGCAGTGTATCAATCAACAAAAGTAAGAAAGAACTTAAGACGTATACGCATGATTCTTTTGTTCAGGTAATAGACGGAGTGGGTAACTCTTTTGATACTATTGTTAATAAGAATCAGGAGATACTTAAGTCTTGTGCGACAGCTCCCGTTATGCAGCAGGCATTGTTGAATCCCAATGATCCGGCAGCCATTGCAGCAGCTCAGGAGTATACGCTTGACTATTTCGGAGGTCTTACCGGTTGGGAAGGATTATATCTTGCCGACTGGAATTCACAGGTTCTTACACATCCCAATGAGGGAGTTATCGGAATGGTTCTTCGTGAAGGCGATAAGCTTACCGGCTTGCAGAATTCCATGACTTCTGCTCCTGACGGAGTTTATAACACCGGTATTATGACAAGCCCTGCTTCAGGACAGCTTATAATGTCAATTTATACACCGGTTATGATCGACGGCAATCCTGTCGGATTTGTAGGCGGTGCATTCTATGTTCATAATATAGCAGAGTCTATAGCGGATGTATCAAGACTTAACTTAAGCTCAGCATATGTTTATATTGTTGATGCAGCAGGAACAATGCTTTTCCATCCGGATGAATCCAAGATCGGTAATCCTGTTGAGAATGCCGCAGTCAAGAGTCTTGTAGCAGATCTTGAAGCAGGTAAGATGCCCGAGCCTGATCTTATAGAATATGAATATAAGGGCAAGTCTAAGTATGCTGCATACTATATAGGTAACGGCGGTCACTATATTGCAGTGCTTACGGCAGATGAAAGCAATGTTCTGGCAGGTATCTCTCAGATAAGAAATGCAACGATTATTATCTGCCTGATATGTATCGTTATATTTGTGATTCTTGCAGTATTAATAGAGCGACTGATTTCTGTTCCTCTGGTTACATTGGCAAAGTCACTGAATGAATTAAGTACCGGTGATGTAACAACGGAATGCAAGGCCACATCTCATATACGAGAGACCAAGAGCATAATTGCTTCATTTAATACATTGAGAGAGGCACTCGGTAAGTCTATGAAGACGGTTAAGGATGCTGCAGGTATTCTTAATGAGTCTATCGTAAGTGTGGATGGTAAGACAGGTAATAACGTTGATTCCATTTCTCAGATTAATATGGCTATCAACGAAGTTGCTCAGACCTCACAGGCGGTTGCCGACAATGCACAGGTAATGGCAGAGAAAGCTTCCAACCTCGGTGAGAATATTGAGGTTCTTAACAGCAACGTGGCCAATCTTCATGAGTCTTCTCAGACTATTAAGACAGCCAATGTTGAAGCAACTCAGTGTATGAATTCAGTATACGCAAGTGCCAATGAATCGGTTGAGGCAATGGAAGAGATCAAGGGAAAGATTGACGAGACCAACGCAGCTATCGGTGATATAAGCTCTGCTTTACAGGCTATTGAATCAATTGCCGCACAGACCAATCTCTTATCACTTAATGCATCAATCGAGGCTGCAAGAGCCGGTGAAGCAGGTAAGGGATTTGCAGTCGTTGCCGATGAGATCAGAAGCCTTGCAGATTCTTCGGCTGATTCCGCTAAGGAGATTAAGCAGATCATTGAGAACGTAGTTGTTCTTTCAAGCGGAACTGTTGATATTTCTAACAGAGTATATGATGTAATCAATAAGGAGAAGACGGACATCGAAGAGGCTCAGGAGAAGTTCAATTTTCTGTCTGATTCGGTAGAAGCTTCAATAAGTGAGATAGATACAATCAGACAGATGGCCGGAACGCTTGATAAGATTAAGGAAGAGATGGCCAATGCCACAACAGATCTCGGAGCGATATCAGAAGAACTCGGAGCTTCTGCAGAAGAAGTTGCGGCATCATGTCAGACCGTTACGGATGCTTGCTCTGACACACAGAACTCGACAGCGGAGATGCGCAATATCAATGATGATATGAGTGAGGCGATAGCATTCTTTAAGCTTTCATGATGATATGTTTTAAAGCGGTAAGATGATATCTGCAGAATGAAATATTGTAACAATTATAAGAAGTGCCATATACGGGATCCGTATATGGCACTTTGATCTGTATCCTTTGTCAGATATATAAATCTCTACTGAAGTCTTTTAAGAAGTTCTTCTCTGGCGGCCTCATAACCGGGTTTGCCAAGAAGAGCGAACATGTTCTTTTTATAGCTTTCAACACCGGGCTGGTTGAAAGGATTAACTCCAAGTACATAGCCGCTTATGCCACACGCAAATTCGAAGAAGTAGAACAATTGACCAAGATAGAATTCATTCATCTCGGGAACCTTTATCATGAAATTGGGCACCTGTCCGTCCGTATGAGCGAGGATAGTACCGTTCATTGCCGACTTGTTCACGAAATCGACAGTCTTGCCTGTAAGATAGTTAAGACCGTCAAGATCTACAGGTTCTTCTTCTATGGTGATCTCTTCGCGGGACTTCTCTATATTAATGACTGTTTCAAAAAGATTCCTGCTTCCGTCCTGAATGAATTGGCCCATTGAATGAAGGTCTGTGGTAAGATCCACGCTTGCAGGGAAGATACCTCTCTGATCCTTGCCTTCCGACTCACCGTATAACTGCTTCCACCATTCTGATACATAGTGAACGGCAGGTTCGTAATTTGCCAATATCTCAATGGCCTTACCCTTACGCAGCATTATATTACGAAGCGCTGCATAGAGGAGCGCATCATTATCTTCATATGCATTGTTAAGTGCATATTCTCTGCCTTTAGCGGCACCTTCCATAAGCTTGTCTATATCTGCACCGCTCACAGCTATGGGAAGAAGACCGACCGCTGTAAGAACAGAGAATCTTCCGCCTATATCATCAGGAACCACAAATGTCTCATATCCTTCTTCTGTTGCCAGTCCCTTAAGAGAACCTTTAGCTCGGTCAGTTGTCGCATATATTCTCTTAGCGGCTTCTGCTTTACCGTACTTCTTCTCCATCATGCTCTTAAGAACACGGAAGGCAATAGCAGGTTCGGTTGTTGTACCGGACTTACTGATCATATTGATAGAGAAATCTCTGTCACCTATAACATCAATGAGGTTCTTAAGGTAAGTAGAACTTATGGAATTACCAACGAAATAGATTTCGGGTGTCTTACGTTTATCTTTGCTTATCATATTATAGAAGCCATGGCGAAGGAATTCGATTGCAGCTCTGGCTCCGAGATATGATCCTCCGATACCGATCACGAGTAAAACATCCGAATCGCTTTTGATCTTCTCGGCGGCAGCTTTAATACGCGCAAATTCTTCCTTATCATATGCAATGGGCTGATCGATCCAACCTAAGAAATCATTACCCGGACCCTTCCTGGATACAAGAAGATCCTTGGCATCCATCACAAGCTTTTTCATATTCTCCACTTCGTGATCCGACACAAAGGGAGTGGCTTTTGAATAGTCAAACGTTACTTTTGTGCTCATATTTTCACCTCCGGATGAAATATACCTTTAAACGAACAAGGATAGTCTAGCAAAAAGACTTATATAATTCAAGGGTTGTGATCAGCAAAAACAGTTAACATAACGCAGCCAAAATGTTCACAAACCTTGGATAATCAAACTTTTTCTATACACTTTACGGAGTATGTGATAAAATATAAGAACATCATCAAATTGTCAGACTATAATAACAACGAAGATATGTTCTTATGGAGGAATAATTAATGAAGAAACTATTTGCAAAAGCGAATCTATCATTCATGATCGCGCTGCAGATGCTGGTTTTTCCGGTAGTAATCTGTTTGATAGTCTCTGTTTTTATCATGGGCAGCGAGATGAACAAGACATATTCAAGCGCACAGAATCTGTATTATGATACCCTTTATCAGATCAATAACAAGCTGGTCAATGCCGACAGAGATTTTTATCAGTCTATGAATGCTGCTCAGCAGTATTTAAGTATCACTCAGTCGAACGGTGAATTACCGCCCGAAGTGATGGATACGCTTCTTGCAGCCAAGGTTCAGGATTATGACGATAATCTGGTACAGGTACTTGAGAGAGTAGATGGGGCCAATGAGATTGCCAAGAACGTTCCGTATCTTTATACGGGTGTTCTTGTAGACGGCAAGAACTATCAGACATATTCTGAAGAATTTGCAGCCAATTACAATGCATGGCTTGCTTGTTTTAATTTCAAGACCGGTGAAGGCGATCAGACGGCATTTAATGAGCAGTTTGAGACGACCAGAGATTCCATTTCCGCTATGACGGATATAGTTGAAGCTTGGGCCGAAGAAGAAGATGCAGCTGCCAAGAAGGAGATGCAGGGTAAAGTTCTTACAGTCATCATTATTTTTGTTATTGTCATCATTTTATTGTATTTACTGGTTATTGTAACGGCCAAGTCGCTTTCAGACGGTATTAAGAGAGTTGAAGGCGGCATCGATAATATGGCCGAAGGTGACTTTGTAACACATCTTGATGTGGAGTCTCCGATCAAGGAATTCAAGGCGATCGCTGTGTCTGCCGAGAATATGCGTCATAACCTTCATGAAGCACTTAAGAAGATCATAGGTAATGCGCAGATCGTAGACAATAGTGCAACAGAAGCCAAGGATAAGATATCCGACAGCCAGCGTGCTACTGCAGATATCAATCAGGCTGTATCCGATCTTGCCAATGGTGCAACGGCTATGGCCAATGATGTGCAGTATACATCTGATATTACAATCAATATCGGTGATGCGGTTGAGAATGTACTTGAGGCAGCCAATTCTAACTTGGAGAACGGACGTGCCGTTATTGAAGAATCTACAAGAGTCCAGGGAGAGCTCGGAGAACTTATGGAATCCGGCAAGAATACCAGAAATAAGGCTAATCAGGTATCAGAGTCGGTTAATGAGACAGCTTCGGTTGTTGCTCAGATCAGCCAGGCAGCAGAGCTTATTATTTCAATTGCCAACCAGACTAACCTTCTTGCACTTAATGCTTCTATTGAGGCAGCAAGAGCAGGTGAGGCAGGTAAGGGCTTCGCAGTCGTAGCGGACAACATCAAGGATCTTGCGGAAGAGTCCAATGATGCGGCTAATGAGATTACCGGAATGCTTAAGCAGATTACAGATCTTTCAGAGCAGAACAAGTCTCTTACCGAGGATATCAAGATGGCTACAGAATCAGAGGCTGACGCTCTTACAAGCATGAGCGCTTCATTCGAAGAGATGCTTTCAATGCTCCGTGAGACAGAGAGCGGCAATAAGCAGATTCTTAACCTCGTTCAGACACTTGACGGTAACAAGAATTCGATTTTGGATTCGGTTGAGTCACTTTCTTCGGTATCGGAAGAGAATGCGGCATCCACACAGGAGACAAGTGCTTCACTGTCTATGCTTGATTCCAATATGGAGAATGTGGTTGAGCAGGCTGAGAACCTTAAGATTGTTGCAGAGGAACTCAGAGAGAACGTTAAGATGTTCACTATCTGATGATTATATTCAGAGAATAAATATAATATATAAAACCCGTCCGGATCAACAGTTCGGACGGGTTTTATAATACCGGTATTACAAATTATGTAAACCAATTTATTTTCTGTGTATTGTTTCTCTTAAAGATACGTATTTATCGGCCATACATACGACCCAGGCTTCACGTCTTTTAGGAATACGCGATATATTAAGCGGCCACATGTGGCTGTATATGATATCCGCTTCCTTTTTGCCTATGTTGAAGATTTCTCTGGCATTCTTAAGGGCTTTATCCGCATGATGATAACCGTGAAGGCCGTCTGTACACGAGTTGGAATCATGCCAATCGTATAAGAACAGATCATGTAACATCGCTCCGCGCAAAAGGGCAATCTTGTCACACTTTGAATGTAACAGTCTGTCTAACTTATAGCTGACTCTGGCAACACTCATGCAGTGATCATAAGTCGTGGTCTTGCCGTGCTGCTTATATTCCTTCATCTGAAGTACAGAAGGATGGTCTTTTAAATCCTTGAGGATACTGTTAAAGACAGTTCTGTCCTGAGTATCCATACTTCGCCAGTTTTCTCTTTTCTTTTCTTTTGAGTTTTTCATATATCGGCTCCGCTTAAATGTGTTCGTTCTGTCTCCCCGATAAACAAACTCCCTTACAGGGATATGATATCACAAATTTCAGATATGAAAAGTTGTTTTATTCAATATTGTATGGGAAAAAGTACGAAATCTTAATTGACTTGGTAATATGGTGAATGTAAGATTAAAATAACAAATGGAACCGATAGCAGATTCTATAAAATGAAAAGGAGATTACGTTATGAAGTATGTATGTTCAGTATGCGGATATGTACACGAGGGAGACAATCCTCCGGCAGAATGCCCCGTTTGCCATGCACCTGCAGAGAAGTTTAATAAGCAGGAAGGTGAGCTTACATGGGCCGCTGAGCACGTAGTAGGCGTTGCCAAGGGAGTGAGCGAAGATATTCTTAATGACCTCAGAGCCAACTTCAACGGAGAGTGTTCGGAAGTAGGTATGTATCTTGCAATGTCAAGAGTTGCTTACAGAGAAGGATATCCTGAGATAGGTGCTTATTGGGAGAAGGCAGCATATGAGGAAGCAGAACATGCCGCTAAGTTTGCTGAGTTACTCGGTGAGGTTTTGACGGATTCCACCAAGAAGAATCTTGAGATGAGAATAGAGGCAGAGAACGGAGCTACAGCCGGCAAGACAGATCTTGCTAAGCGTGCGAAGGCCGCCAATCTCGATGCAATTCATGACACAGTTCATGAGATGGCTCGTGATGAGGCAAGACACGGTAAGGCTTTCCTTGGTCTTTACAACAGATATTTTAAGTAAGATATCAATTCAAAGAATAAGATACTGCATCGATATTCGATGCAGTATCTTTTTTTTCTAAAACTTTCCTATGTAATCCGTTCCGGTAGTTGCTCGCATTTTTGCGATATACTTCTGCGGGTCATCTTCCATCTTCATCATGGTCATAAAACCCGACAGAGTCATCTTATAGGGGTTCCCCTTATTCTGCGCATCGGCATTGTCAAGCAATGCTTTGAAATTATCCATCTGCCAGATTATGATATCCGCAACGGAACATCCTTCTATGGTAAAAGAGCAAAGATATGAACCGTGCAGTAGATAATAAATGTATTCATCCTTAACCTGCGGGTGTTCGCCCAAGGCTTTAACAAATTCAGAGCAATAGCCGTCGTCTGTGATGCCCGCTCTTTTTACAAGTTCTTCCGTGTACTGATATAATTCTTCGTCTGTCATTGTTCACCCCGTACGTATAAATATCGGTTTCCCTAAAATAGTAGCATAATCACGGGATTTTTCCCATATGTAAATTAATTGAAAAAAGGTGTTGACAGGAAAGAGATCAGGTAGTATTATCTATTCATAACTTTCCTACCGACATAGTAGGGAATTAGAAAAGACAACGTACATTGACATTTACATATAAGAAAAATCTGTTAAAATAAGAAAGGCACAAGATCTGAAAGTATATTCGGGTACTTTCAAACAGTATAGACATAAGTGTAATACAGAAAGGACTTTGCTTATTATGGAAGAAGCAATCATCCGCATAGAGAACGTATCCAAGACATTCGTTACTTCGGATAATACGGTGGAAGCGCTTAAGAATATCAACTTATCGATAGGCAAGGGAGAGATATTCGGAATCATAGGTATGAGCGGAGCCGGTAAGTCGACTCTGGTACGTACCCTGAATTTTTTGGAGAAGCCAACTGAAGGAACGGTCATCATAGAGGATAAGGATTTATCGAAGTTATCGGAGAAGGAGATCCGCAAGGTCAGAACAGAGATTGCGATGATCTTCCAGAGCTTTAATCTTCTGGCGCAGAGAACAGTCTTAGATAATATTTGTTTCCCGCTTGAGATAGTCGGAACACCTAAGGCCAAGGCCAGAGAGAGAGCAAGAGAACTTCTTAAGATAGTAGGACTTGAGGCTAAGGAAGCTGCTTACCCGTCACAGTTATCGGGCGGACAGAAACAGAGGGTGGCAATAGCAAGAGCACTTGCCACAAATCCGAAGATTCTGCTCTGTGATGAAGCGACAAGCGCACTTGATCCTACGACTACGAAGGCAATCCTTAAGCTTCTTAAGGAGATCAATGAGAAGTACGGAATCACAATAGTAATCATCACACACGAGATGACGGTAGTTCAGGAGATATGTTCACATGTGGCAATCATAGATGAGGGAGTGCTTGCGGAACACGGAACGGTTGAGGAAGTTTTCTCGCATCCCAAGAGCAAGGCAGCCAAGAAGCTTGTGTTCATGGTTAATCACTCAACACCTCGTATGGACGGCAGAAGATGTATCCGCATTACATTTTCCGAGAATTCGTCTTTCGAACCGGTTATAGCCAATATGGTGCTTGAATGCAATGCACCGGTTAATATTCTTTTGGCTGACACACAGGACATCGGCGGTATAGCACACGGACAGATGATACTTCAGTTACCTGAGGATGTGGCTATACAGGAGAAGATGATAGAGTATCTTAAGAGATGCAATCTTGAAGTAGAAGACGAAGAATGGCCTTGTGATTAAGGCTTAAGGGAGAACAGATTATGTGGAGCAGAGAAGTAACCAACATGATAATAGTAGGTGTGGGACAGACTCTTACGATGACGCTTGTCTCTACACTTATTGCATATCTGATAGGATTACCGCTTGGAATAGCGTTGGTGGTAACGGCAGACGGCGGACTTAAGCCGAATAAGCTTGTATATAAGATATTGGATATTGTGGTTAACATAACAAGGAGCATTCCTTTCCTTATTCTTTTAATACTGATAATCCCGATCACGAGATTTATTGTAGGTAAGAGTTACGGAACGGCCGGCACTATACCGCCGCTTACACTTGCAGCGGCACCTTTCATTGCAAGAATGGTGGAGTCATCATTAAGAGAAGTTGATTCGGGTGTAATTGAGGCAGCACAAAGTATGGGAGCCGACATCCGGACCATAATATTCAAAGTAATGATAGTGGAAGCCAGAACATCACTTATAGTCAATGCCACAATAGTACTCGGAACGGTACTCGGATATTCAGCCATGGCAGGAGCCGTTGGCGGCGGCGGACTGGGTGATATCGCAATCAGATACGGATATCACAGATACCAGACCGACATAATGATAGTTACGGTAGTACTTCTGGTATTACTTGTACAGATAATGCAGGTCATAGGAACGAAGATAGCGACCCGCATAGACAAGCGAAATATTTAACATGATATCAGGACCTAATGGTCTTAGATATAGATTTAAGGATGAAGCAGGAACTTCATCGGAACGGAGGAGAATATTATGAAGAAGAGAATTTTAGCATTACTCAGTGTGACGGTACTTACGGCAGGACTACTTACAGGATGCGGAAGCAAGGCAGGCGCTGATGATAAGTATATTAAGGTTGCTGCATCAGAGACACCTCACTCAGAGCTTTTGGAGCAGGTTAAGCCCATCCTTGAGCAGCAGGGTTATACTTTAGAGGTAACCGTATTTGATGATTATGTACAGCCCAATCTGGTTGTAGAAAGCGGTGAATTTGATGCCAACTACTTCCAGCACATTCCTTACCTTGATAGTTTTAATGAAGAGAAGGGTACACACCTTGTCAATGCCGGCGGTATCCACTATGAGCCTTTCGGAATCTATCCCGGCAAGGAGAGCGATCTTGCCAATATCGAGGGCGCATCTTTTGCAATTCCTAACGATACTACCAACGAGGCAAGAGCACTCTTACTTCTTCAGGACAACGGTTACATCACTCTTAAAGAGGGCGTAGGTCTTGAGGCAACTGTCAATGATATCACAGAGAACCCTCACAACCTTGAGTTTGTAGAGGTAGCCGCCGAGCAGGTTACAAGAACACTTCCCGATGTATCATTCGGTATCGTTAACGGTAACTATGCTATAGAAGCAGGCCTTTCGGTTGCAAAGGATTCCCTTGCTTACGAGAGCGCTGATTCTGAAGCTGCCAAGACATATGTGAATGTCATCGCAGTTAAGGAAGGTAACGAGAACTCAGATAAGATTAAGGCACTCGTTGCAGCACTTAAGTCTGATGAGATCAAGAAGTATATTGAAGACAATTATGACGGTGGTGTAATACCTTTTAACTAAAGTCATATCAATACTACAGACAACCTTTGTAAAGATTCGGAGTCTCACAATAACAGTGAGGCTCCGAATTTTTTACAAAAAATTTATAGACTACTTATAAATACGACCTTTTTTATACAACAACGCGGTGGTATACTGTTTTTATGAACCTTAGTAAGAGACTGACTTTTACATTCATATCACTTATGACGATACCGGTGGTGTTGGCGATTGCTTCATGCATCTTTTTGATAGTGTATGACGATCCGCAGGTATCGCGACAGCTTGTGGTTGAGGCCATATGGATACTCATAGTGGTACTTGTGGCCTTTGATATTATGTTAACCACATGGGTTAATAAAGGTGTCTTCTTACATATCAAAGAATTTAACAGAGCCATGGGCGATATTGCCGAGGGTAATTTTGATCACGTGCTTGATGCATCTTCCGTGGAAGGCGAGATAGCTGAACTGTTTAACAGTTATGAGGACATGCGCCTTAAGCTTAAGGAATCCAGTGAGGATCGTTTAAGGGATGAAGCGACAAGCAAGGAGCTTATAAGCAATATCACTCATGATCTTAAGACTCCCATCACATCGATCAAAGGTTATGCCGAAGGCATACTTGACGGTGTGGCCGATACCGAAGAGAAGAAGCAGCGTTACATCCGTACGATATATGACAAGACCAAGGATCTTGACAGACTGTTGAATGAGCTGACCTATTATTCCGGTATCGACAGCAATAAGATTCCTTATACTTTCCATCGTATCAATGTCGGAGATTTCTTCACAGACTGTGTGGAAGAAGTCGGAATGGATCTGGATAACAGGAACATCAAGCTTAACTTTGAGAACCTTCTTGAGCCCGGTACAAGGATAATAGCCGATCCCATTCAGTTAAGAAAGGTTATAGACAATATAATCGGCAACAGTATCAAGTACATGGACAAGCCTAACGGCGTAATCGATATAAGACTTTTGGATGCAGTTGACAGTGTCAGGATAGAGATAGAAGATAACGGTAAAGGAATCGCCTCTAAGGATCTGGGAAGCATATTTGAGAGATTCTATCGGACGGACGCATCACGCAATTCCTCACAGGGCGGAAGCGGAATAGGCCTTTCAATAGTTAAGAAGATAGTTGAGGATCACGGAGGATATATCTGGGCTACGAGCAGAGAGGGCGAAGGAACCTGCATGCACTTCGTGATACGTAAATATTCTGAAGAGAAGTCAAAAGAGAATGTAAAGGATATGGCATAGCAAGATCAAAAGGAGATGATATTATGAACAGAGTTCTCATTATAGAAGATGAGCAGACCATAGCGGAACTTGAGAAAGATTATCTTGAGTTGAGCGACTTTTCCGTTGATATCGAGAACAGCGGAGATGCGGGGCTTACAAGAGCGCTTAAGGAAGATTATGACATAATCGTACTTGACCTTATGCTTCCCGGCATGGACGGATTCGAAGTATGCCGCAAGATACGTGAAGAGAAGCAGATACCCATACTTATGGTTTCAGCCAAGAAGGATGATGTAGACAAGATAAGAGGATTGGGACTCGGCGCCGACGATTACATGACCAAGCCTTTTTCTCCCAGCGAACTAGTTGCCAGGGTTAAAGCCCATCTTTCCCGTTACGAGCGTCTGATGGCGACCAACCAGAAGCTTAACGATATAATTGAGATTCGTGGTATCAAGATCGACAAGACGGCAAGAAGAGTGTATGTTGACGGAGAAGAGAAGCAGTTTACGACCAAGGAATTTGACCTTCTGACTTTCCTTGCCGAGAATCCGAATCACGTATATTCCAAGGAAGAGCTTTTCCGTGAGATCTGGGATATGGATTCAATAGGCGATATAGCAACGGTTACCGTACATATCAAGAAGATCAGAGAGAAGATAGAGATAGACACATCCAACCCCCAATATATTGAAACTATCTGGGGTGTGGGCTACCGCTTTAAGGTATAAGGGGATTTTATGGTTGCAAGTACAGACACCAAGGAAGCGCTTATAGATGCCTTTATCGAACTTGGATCGACCAAGTCTCTTGATAAGATCACGATCGGAGAGATCACCGATAAGGCAGGGGTCATACGCTCAACGTTTTATAATCACTTTCATGATAAGTATGAGGTGATCGAGGCCGTCATAAGAGACCGGCTCTTAGGAAGAGTCGATGTACTTATAGAGAACGGCATGTTATATGAAGCGATCGTTGTTATCGGACGTAATATATTACCAAACAAGGAATTCTATAAGAATGCGAGAAGGCTTAACGGCCAGAATTCATTTGAATCTATAGTTGAGGAATGTGTGGCGGATATCGTGATGGAATTCTTCATGAAGAATCCGGATGTTCATCATGCAAGGAATCCGTGGATCACACCGAGGCGTATCGCAGGGTTCTATGCACATATCATGACTTACATTTTCATGTTATGGATAGAGGCCGATATGGTGGTATCACCCGAGAATATGGCTGAGATATATAAGTATCTTGAGGGCAAGAGTCTTATAGATGCCTTTAAGGATATGGGTGTAGATACCGAAGAATGGGTATGGAAGCAGGACAAGATTAAAGATATGTAGAATTGGCATAGACAATATTGCATATATGTCTAATTCAAACAGATATACAGATAATATTATATAGTAGAATCATACAGATATATAAGACTGTGCATTTACCAATGCGCAGTCTTTTTCTATACTTTGAATCGAAAGGAAGGGAAATGATATGCGTAGCTTAAGTAAGGGAATCGTAAAGATGCGTTTTGTCATCTTGATAGCAGCACTGATATTACTCATCCCCTCGGCGATAGGTTATTTCAATACGAGAGTCAATTATGACATTCTCTCATATCTGCCTAAGGATATAGAGACCATGAAAGGTCAGGATATCCTGGCTGAGGACTTTGGGACCGGAGCCTTCTCCATGTGTGTAGTGGATGGCATGGAGCTTAAGGATGTGGCCAAGCTTAAAGAAAAGATCGAAGCGGTAGACAACGTAAAAGAGGTCATATGGTATGACTCATTCATGGATCTGTCGATACCGGTAGATATCTTACCTGATGAGCTTAAGGATGCGTTCATTAACGGTGATGCGACGATGATGGTAGTTTTATTCGATACAACGATGTCATCCGATGAGACCATGGAAGCCATCACACAGATCCGCAAGGTAACGCAGAGACAGGCATTCATAAGCGGTATGTCGGCGGTCGTTACAGATACAAGAGACTTATCGGACAGCGAGACGCCGATATATGTGGCGATAGCGGTCGCTTTATCTGCACTGGTGCTTGCGATCACTATGGATTCATTCTTAGTGCCCGTTTTTTTCCTCTTAAGCATAGGAATGGCTGTTATATATAACTTGGGAAGCAATATCTTCTTGGGCCAGATATCATACATTACAAAGGCGCTTGCCGCAGTATTACAGCTTGGTGTCACAATGGATTACTCGATATTCTTATGGCACAGCTACAAGGAGCAGCAGCAGTTTACTTCGGATAAGAAAGAGGCCATGGCCGGAGCGATCGAATCGACGATCACAAGTGTCATAGGCAGTTCGGTCACAACAATCGCAGGGTTTATCGCACTTTGCTTCATGAGCTTCACACTCGGACTTGATATGGGCATTGTCATGGCAAAGGGTGTTGTGTTCGGAGTCATATGTTGTGTAACGGTACTTCCTTCGATGATCCTTATCTTTGATAAGGCGATAGAGAAGACCTCACACAAACCGTTGCTTCCCGATCTCGGTGTGATATCCGATTGGGTGATAAAGCACTATGTGATATTTGCGATCCTCTTTGTCATCATATGGATACCGGCAATATTCGGATACAGGAACACACAGGTATATTACAACTTGGATTCAACATTGCCGGAGGATCTAGACAGTATAGTAGCCAATAAAAAACTGGAAGAGACTTTTAAGATGAATGCGACGCATGTCCTTTTGGCTGACAGCAGTCTTGATGATAAGTCGATGAGAGATATGCTTGATGAGATCAAGGATACCGAAGGTATTAAGTCGGTCATAGGTCTTGACAGTTTCGTCGGCCCGATGATCCCTAAGGATTTCATTCCCTCTGATATCAAGGAGAAACTTGATAACGGTCAGTACCAGATGATCATGATAATGTCTGAATATAAGGTGGCATCAGATGAAGTCAACAGACAGGTAGACACACTTAACGGGATAATAGATAAATACGACAATACGGCGATGTTGATAGGTGAGGCGCCTTGCACGAAGGATCTGATAACGATCACGGATAAGGATTTTAAGACCGTATCCGCTGTATCGATCGGTGCGATATTTGTCATCATATTGTGCGTATTTAAGTCCGTTTCGCTTCCGGTACTCTTAGTCGCAGTCATAGAGTTCGGTATATTCATTAACTTAGGTATTCCTTACTATACCGGAACCAAGCTTCCGTTCATAGCATCTATCGTGATCGGTACGATACAGCTTGGAGCGACCGTTGACTATGCGATCCTTATGACCAACAGATATAAGACTGAGAGATATTTGGGTGCCGATAAGAAAGAAGCGATATCAAGAGCGCATAGGGTGAGCATCCAGTCGGTTGCAGTGTCGGCATTAAGCTTCTTTGCAGCGACCTTCGGCGTGGGCCTGTATTCAAACATAGATATGATCAGCTCTCTTTGTACCTTAATGGCCAGAGGAGCACTTATAAGCATGGTGGTAGTCATATTCATCCTGCCGAGCGTATTTATGATATTTGATGGATTGATAATAAGAACAAGTAAGGGATTCAGAGTTAAGCCTGACAGAGATATAAGATCCAAGGCTAAAGTAGCAACAGCTTAGTCAGACAGACGGAAAGGAGTTATGTATGTGGAAAGAGATCGATGAAGCAAAAAAAATGACAATGATCAAGTCAGTAAGTTGTGCAACGGCAGCCGTACTGGCAACAGGAATGATAGGTGTGGCATATATCGATACCATGCCCAACGGCCGGATATTTAAAGAAGCAGAAGAAAGCATATCAAATACGGAAGTGATCATGCAGGAGGCAGAGGCATCTCCCGATAAGCAAGCGGATCTTCTTCAGAACATCATATCTACCCAGGTCGGTTCTACGGGAGCGGATGTAGATAAAGAAGAGAGTGTATATGTGGTAGCCGATGCTTCGGGTGAGACCAAAGAAGTCATAGTAAGTGACTGGCTTAAGAACACGGATGGTGCCAGGACCATCACGGACACATCGGATCTTAAAGATATCGTCAATGTAAAGGGCGATGAGACTTATACCGCCAAAGGCGATGAGCTTATATGGGATGCGGATGGTTCTGATATATATTATCAGGGAACTACCGATAAGCAGCTTCCCGTTGATATGAAGATCACTTATTACTTAGACGGTAAGGAGATCTCCGCTGAGGACCTTGCGGGTAAGTCAGGTAATGTAAAGATCAGATTCGATTATACCAACAATGCAACATACGATGCAGAGATCAAGGGTGAAGAAACGGAAGTATACGTACCGTTTACTACGATGACGGCCATGATGCTTCCTACAGACAGATTCAGTAATGTTACCGTTACAAACGGTAAGGTCATGAGCGAAGGTAACAACAATATCGTTATGGGTCTGGCCTTCCCCGGCCTTACGGACAGCCTTGATCTTGACAGGCAGCAGCTTAAAGACAAGGAGATAGAGATCCCCGAGTATTTCGAGGTAGAGGCAGACGTTAATGACTTTAAACTTGATATGACACTTACGGTTGCTCTAAGCGATGCCCTTTCAGATATCCATCTGACGGATTCCATTGACTTAAGCAGCGCCAGGGACAGCGTAGATACCCTTAAGGATGCTTCCGATCAGTTATCAGACGGCAGCAAGGCCTTGGCAGACGGTGTTAAGACACTAAGTGAGAAGACAGGAGAATTTGCAGACGGGGCAGATAAGCTCTATAACGGGATCTCCGATTATACTGACGGAGCAGCAGCTCTTGCTGCAGGTATAGATACGGTAAAATCCGGAACATCTGACTTATCATCCGGCGCTTCCAGGCTTAAGGACGGTGCGAACAGTCTTTCCGCAGGTGCGACCGAACTTAATACCAAAGTCCAGGCTATCAGCCTTCCCGACATGTCAGGCGGATTGTCAGCTGAGCAGAAGGCAGCGATAGCAAGTGCGGCAGCAGCCGATCCGGACGGTAAGATAGCAGGCGGTGCAGCACAGGTAGCAGCAGGCATAACCTCACAGATATCAGGAAGTATAAGCAGTGTCGACACGGATTCCATAAAGAGTCAGATATCATCAGATGTATCGGATGCAATCTCTGATGCACTGGCTGAAGCAGTCGAAGCAGGTACCATAGATCAGGATGAGGCTGCAACATTGGGTAGTGCTATAAGTAACAGCGTAAGCAGCGCCTTGTCTGATGTAGATATATCAAGCAGTCTCCCAAGCGTAGATACAGACGGTATGAAGAGTCAGATAGAAGGTGCAGTTAAAAACGCCATGACTCAGGCAGCGCAGGGTGCGGCAGTATCAGGAGCCGAAGGTGTGATGAGTCAGGTTGGTAGCAGCTTAGGCAGTTTTGCACCTATGATAGCGCAGCTTAAGGAAGGAACGGCAGCTCTTGAAAACGGAGCGTCACAGGTAGCAGAAGGAGCATCCGCATTATCTGACGGGGCAAATAAGCTTGACAGCGGTGTAAGTGAGCTTCAGTCAGGTGCACAGACGCTTGTAGGTAATAACGATGCATTAAAGGATGGTGCAGGACAGCTTAAGGACGGTACAGACAAACTCTCAGACGGTGTCGATACACTTCTTACAGGTGCCAATGACTTAAGTGACGGCCTGGTAAGATTTGATAAGGAAGGCGTGGAGAAGCTGACGGATGCTTTCGAAGAAGAAGGCGAGAAGGTAGTGGACAGACTTGACGCCACAATGGATGCAGCCAAGAACTACCACAGCTTTACGGGTCTTGCAGACGGCAAGGAAGGAAACGTTAAGTTCATCATCCGTACGGAAGCCGTTAAATGATCTATATTATTTGCCCACATACATTTCCCTTACGACAGGACCTCGTAGTCTATATGACTTCGAGGTCCTTGATATATTTGACAGAAGCGGTAATGTATTTGCAAGATCCTGACCTGCTGTTAAAATGTAAGAAGCAGATGATAATACGAACAGATAGATATCTTTATTGAAAAGGAGAAGAGATCTTCCATGGATGATAAGTATATTCTTGATTCAAATGCCAATAAGACATTTCTTAAGCAAAACGTGCAGGATCTGCTGAGTTTCGGCCACAGGTTTCCTTCACCCGAAGGCGGATCATATTATCTGGGTGATGACGGAAGACCGTGGACCGACAGACCGAGAGAACTCTGGATAACATGCAGGATGGCACACGTATACAGCATCGGTACGATACTGGGTCATGAAGGAAGTGCGGAATTGGTCGATGCCGCACTTAGAGGTATAAACGGACCGTTGCATGATGATGTAAACGGCGGCTGGTATGCCGGTATCGATGCAAACGGTAATGTTATGCCGGGTAAGCATTGCTATGCGCATGCATTTGTGATACTTGCGGCTACGAGTGCATTGTTGGCAGGTATAAAAGGCGCTGATGAGTTGCTTAAAGAAGCCCTGGCCGTATATGACAGATACTTCTGGAATGAAGAAGAAGGGATGTCCTGTGATACCTGGGATACTCAGTTTACTGAATGCGATCCGTACAGGGGGATCAACGCCAACATGCATACTGTTGAAGCATTCCTTGCCGTTGCGGATACGCTTAAGGATGAAAGAAGTAAGATATACAGGGACAGGGCCGGAAGGATAATTGACAGGGTGTTGCGGTTTGCCGCGGATAATGATAACAGGATACCTGAACATTTTGCTTCCGACTGGAAGCCTGATCTTGATAAGAACAAAGACAGACCGGATGACCCTTTTAAGCCCTACGGAGCCACTCCCGGACACGGTATAGAGTGGGCAAGACTTATCATACAATGGGCGGTATCCGTGTACGGATCAGATAAAGATCTTCAGGGATATATCACAAAAGCCGAGGATCTGTTTAACAGAGCCGTAGAGGATGCATGGTATGCTGACGGAGAACCGGGTATAGTCTATACCACTGACTGGAACGGTGATCCTGTCGTACATGACAGGATGCATTGGACTTTAGCTGAAGCGATCAACACATCTGCTGTCTTATATCGTGTGACACAAAAAGAGAAATATAAGAAGTATTACGGCGAGTTTATGAGTTATCTGGATGCATCGGTGATGGATCATAAAAACGGTTCATGGTTCCATCAGCTTGATGAGCACAACAGACTTAAGAGTACCGTATGGCCCGGTAAATCGGATCTGTATCATGCATTACAGTCGATGATCATTCCTTACGGCCCCGTGGATGTTTCGATCGTTAAATCCCTTACATAGGCAATTGTATAAGACCATGTGCTTAATGTATAATTATTGGGTTGAGGAGGTAGTGGTATGCGTAAGTTTTTAGGGTCAACAAAAGGAAAAGTTTGCCTGCTTGCAGTGATTGCTCTGATTGTTGCGGGAGCGGTTTTGGCAGTAACACTCAATAAAGATGATTACAGAAGTATTTCCGTGGAGGAGACAACGGGTGAAGTTACCGTAGTCGGTAATAAAAGTAACGGAAATGCTTATGTCGGGCAGCATCTTTACAGCGGAGACGATGTAACCGTAAGCAGTTCGTCAGAACTTACAATGTGTATGGATACGGATAAATATATGTATGCCGAGGAGAATACACATTTTACGCTTCAGGCGTCGGCGGGAAGTGAAGACAGTAAGATAAAAATATATATGGATGAGGGTTCAACCCTTCATAAACTGGAAAGCAAGCTCGGAGAAAACGATACATACGAAGTAGATACTCCGAATTCGACGATGTCTGTAAGAGGCACGACTTTCAGAGTGACCGTATATAAGGAAGCAAATGATATATATACACTCACGGAAGTGACGGACGGTGAGGTAAATGTAAAGCTTAAGAAAGCCGACGGAACATACAGCGGTGAAGAGAAAAACGTCGCAGCCGGAGAGAGTGTGCTTATAAGAAGTACGGAAAATGAATCTGAGTTTGTGGTGGAAGAACCCGAGCCTGAAGAGCCTGTAACTGTAGAAGAAGAACCGACTCCCACACCCGAACCCGAGAGTGAAATTGAAAGCGAAAGTGAAGAGAGTTCGGAAGAGACTTCTTCAGAGCCTGTATCGGAGAGTGTGGCAGAGGATACAACTCAGACAGTTGCCGCACCGGCATCGGATGTCGAAGCGATAATCGCATACGCTTCTTCACTTGGATATAATGTCAGAATATACCAGGCATCACTTGATAATGCAACCATATTCCAGTGCACATACAATGCAACAACGACCGGCAAGGTGTTCCGTTCCGAAACTCAGTCCCGGGCTGATAATACAGAAAACGCGATTAGAACGGTTCTGGTAGATTTTAAGACTTCTGACTACGTAACCGTTAACTCGGAAGCGGCTTCATTGAATGATTATATGGACTTTAATAATCCCATAGTGCCGATTGTTGCAAGAAGGAACTTTGTAAACTTAGAAACTACATATCAGTTATTGCAGGAAGTAAAGACATACTATTGATTAAAGCAGAACATGGACAATTTAGAACCCAAAGAAGTATTTGAATATTTTAAAGAGATTGCGGCCATACCGCACGGATCACGCAATACAAAGGCGATAAGTGATTATCTTACCCGCTTTGCAAAAGCGAATGATCTTAAGTACAGACAGGATGAATTGGGCAATGTCATCATATGGAAGGATGGAGTCGGTGATAAGGCGGTGATTATCCAGGGACATATGGACATGGTCTGTGAAAAGGAACCGGGCTGTAATAAAGACTTAAGCGTCGAAGGACTGGATCTGTATACAGACGGTGACAGATTAAAGGCTAAAGGAACTACTCTGGGTGGAGATGACGGGATAGCCGTAGCCATGACTCTTTCAATCCTTGAAAGCAACGATAGGGATCTGCCGCCGATAGAGGCTGTATTCACTGTTGATGAAGAGATCGGTATGCTTGGAGCTGCCGCCATAGACGTATCGGATTTAAAAGGCCGAACGATGATAAATATAGATTCCGAACAGGAGGGTGTATTTACGGTAAGCTGTGCCGGAGGAGTAGTTGCAAAGGCAGGTATCAAAGTGACTTATGCTGATACCGAAAGCAATGAAAGATTGTTTAAGATATCGGTTGAGGGTCTTATCGGCGGACATTCGGGGATCGAGATACATAAGAACAGGGCCAATGCGATAGTCCTTTTGGGCAGAGTATTACAGAAGGCATATGATGAAGCGGATATAAAGATCGTCGATATATACGGCGGAGCCAAGGACAATGCCATACCCGTATCCGCGTATGCGGTGGTCGCCGTGAACACGGAAAAAACGGAAGCTTTAAAGAAAGCAGTTGCCGGTATCTTTTCGGACATATCATCGGAATATGCGACCACGGATAGCAATATCACCATAGCAGTTAAAGAGACGGCTAAAGAGGGAAAAGAAAAGACCTTGACCGAAGAGTCAACGGATAAGGTCATATATATGCTGACCTGTCTGCCTAACGGGATACAGAGGATGAGTCCGGATGTAGACGGCCTTGTGCAGACATCGCTCAATATGGGAATATTGACGCAGGACAAAGACGGTATTACACTTACTTTCTGTGTAAGAAGCAGTGTAGCCTCTGAAAAGGATATGTTAAAAAGGAGACTGTCGCAGATGATGTCCGCCATAGGAGGCGGTATCGAATTTGAAGGCGACTATCCCGGTTGGCAGTATAAGGTTGATTCAAAACTGCGCGACCTCATGAGAGAGGTTTACATAACAATATATAATGAGGAGCCAAAGATAGAAGCCGTGCATGCGGGAGTTGAATGCGGGTTCTTTGCGGATAAGCTCCCGGGGCTTGATTGTGTGTCCATAGGACCCGATCTTTTTGAGATACATACGTGCAGAGAGAGTATGGATATTCCTTCCGTAGGACGGACATACAGCCTTGTGACCAAGACACTTAAGCGTATTGCAAAGTGCAAATAAAATAAATAACAGCGGAGTAGAACAATGGAACAGAATAGAGAAAGCTTTGGAAGCAGAATAGGATTTATCTTAGTCAGTGCAGGATGCGCGATAGGCATAGGCAACGTTTGGAAATTCCCTTACGTTGCGGGACAGAACGGAGGAGCAATCTTTGTACTGTTTTATCTGCTTTTCCTGGTAATAATGGGAATTCCCGTACTCACAATGGAGCTTGCCTTAGGTAGAGGCAGCGGCAAGACGGTTGTAGAAGCATATAAGATGCTTGAAAAGAACGGATCTAAATGGCATCTTCATGGCTGGGTCTGCATAGCGGGCTGTTATCTTTTGATGATGTATTACACAACCGTTGCGGGCTGGATGCTTGCATACTTCTGGAAGTTTTTAACAGGGAATTTTGCCGATATATCCAATGATTCGGTTGCCGGCGTATTTACCGATATGCTCGGTAATCCGACCGAGATGATCATATTTATGGCTATAATTGTTATCGCCGGATTCCTTGTACTGAGTTTCGGTGTTAAGAATGGTCTTGAGAGAGTCAACAAAGTCATGATGATCGGCCTTTTGACACTTATCGTGGTTTTGGCGGTACACAGCTTCGTGCTTCCGAATGCCGGAGAAGGAATAAAGTTTTATCTTATGCCCAATGTGGATAATGTTAAGAATGTCGGTTTGGCCAATGTTATAACGGCAGCCATGAACCAGTCGTTCTTCACATTGAGTCTCGGTATCGCTTCGATGGAGATATTCGGAAGTTACATGTCCAAGGAATACACGCTTACGGGTGAGGCGGTAAGAATCTGCAGTCTTGATACACTGGTTGCTTTGTTGTCGGGGCTTATCATCTTCCCTGCCTGTTTCAGTTTCGGCATTGAACCCGATGCGGGTCCGGCGCTCATATTCATTACTCTTCCGAGTGTGTTCATCAATATACCCGGCGGAAGGATTTGGGGAACTTTGTTCTTCTTATTCATGACATTTGCAAGTTTTTCTACGGTCATAGCCGTATTTGAGAACCTTGTCGGTGCATCTATGGATAACCTTAAGTGGAGCAGACGTAAGTCGGTTGTCATCAACTGTATATTCATGCTTGTGGCTTCACTGCCCTGCCTTTTAGGATATAATGTATTATCTGATGTGCATCTTATAGGAGCAAGGGATATTCTCGACAGTGAAGATTTTGTTGTCAGCAATCTCATGCTTCCGATAGGAGCTTTGATCTTCCTTCTGTTCTGTGTAACAAAGTACGGATGGGGAGCTGACAAATATCTTGAGGAGACCAATACGGGTAAGGGAATGAAGATGAGTCCCAAGCTCATATTCTACTTTAAGTATTTCCTACCGGTATTGATTCTGGTAATACTTATAAGCGGTTTAATTTAAAAGGAAAAGTGAATGCAGGAGCCCTCAAAGTTAAGGATAATCTATGAGGACAAATACATATTGGTCATGCACAAAGCAGCCGGCGTGCCCACTCAGACAAAAAAACTGTCTGAGATGGATGTGTTAAGTTATGTCAAAAATTATCTGGACGGCGGTTATGTGGGGATCATCAACAGACTCGACAGGCAGGTGGAGGGTTTGGTCTTGCTTGCAAAAAGCAGCGGGATGGCTGCAAAACTTACCGAACAGCTCAATCAGCATAAGATAGAGAAAAATTATAATGCCAGGGTATACATAGATAAGAGCAACAGCGGAGTATTGTCGGATTCGTATGTGACTTTGGAAGATCACATTTATACGGATAAGCTTACAAATACGAGCAGGGTATGTGATGCGACAGTTAACGATGCCAAGATCGCAAGATTGGAATATAAGATGACCGATATGGATATTAAGGACGGTTTTGATATTGCCGACCTTGATATAAGGCTTATTACGGGCAGACATCATCAGATCAGGGTACAGCTTTCACATGCCGGAATGCCGATACTCGGCGATATGAAATACGGTTCCGAAGCATCC
>JAFYBE010000116.1 GCA_017540355.1 Lachnospiraceae bacterium
AGATAGGAGACAGACAGTAATGAAGATTGCAGTTGCCGGAACCGGATATGTAGGTCTTGTTGCCGGAGTGTGTTTTGCCGAGAAGGGCCATGACGTAACATGTGTGGATATTGATGAGAATAAGGTAAAGCTTATGGAGTCCGGAGTTTCTCCCATATATGAGGAGGGACTTGAGGAACTCATGAAGAAGAACAACGCGACCGGAAGATTGCATTATACCATCGATTATGCTTCAGCTTATAAGGATGCCGAGGCTATCTTTATCGGTGTGGGTACTCCCGAGATGCCTGACGGAAGCGCCAACTTAAGTTATATCGCAACAGTCTGCCGTCAGATAGCGGAGAATGTTGAGAATGATGTGTTGGTAGTCGTTAAGTCCACCGTGCCTGTAGGGACCAATGATAAGGTTGAACAGTTTATCAAGGATTTCCTTGTAAGGGATGTAAAGGTTGAAGTTGCATCCAATCCTGAGTTCTTGGCACAGGGTACAGCGGTACGTGATACACTTCAGGCGGCAAGAATAATAATCGGTACCGAGTCAAAAGAAGCAGAAGAGAAGCTTATGAAGATATATGAGCCTTTCGGACTTCCGATAGTATCGGTTAAGAGAAGATCTGCCGAGATGATCAAGTATGCGTGCAACGATTTCCTTGCTCTTAAGATAAGCTATATGAACGATATTGCCAATCTGTGTGAGCTTGTGGGCGCCGACATCGAAGATGTTGCGAAGGGCATGAGTTATGATGCAAGAATTGGTGAGCGTTTCCTTAATGCCGGAATCGGTTTTGGCGGAAGTTGCTTTCCTAAAGATACAAAGGCGCTTAAGTTCTTAGCCAGACAGAACGGATACGAACTTAAGACTGTTGAGGCCTGTGTTGATGTTAATACAAGGCAGAAGACCAGACTTTTTGAAAAAGCAAAAGACAGGATGATTACATTTAACGGACTTAAGGTTGCTGTACTCGGTCTTACATTCAAAGCCGGTACGGATGATTTGCGAGAAGCTCCTTCGTCTGTCAATATTAAGCTTTTGCTTGAACAGGGCGCTGATATATATGCATACGACCCCGCGGGTGTTCCGAGATCAAAGCAGCAGTTCCCCGAGGGTAAGATAGACAAGGGTACGATGAACTACGTTGCTTCACCCGAAGAGGCGCTGCAAGGTGCTAACATCTGCTTTATCTTTACCGAGTGGAAAGAGATAAAAGATGTTACTCCTGAGAGTTACAAAAATCTTATGCGTACTCCTTTGGTATACGACGGACGTAATCTTCACAAGGTCGAAGACATGCAGAAGGCGGGCGTTGAATACTACAGTATAGGTCGATAGATTCTGGGTTAAATCGGTCGCATTGATCAATAAGTTAATCAGGCGGTAAGACATGGTTTTGTGTCTTACCGCTTTTTTATTATTTATTTTCTGTATATATTCATCACAAATGCCACAATATTTAGGTAAAAATATGGAAGACGGACGCAATATGTGGTATTATATAAAGGACTATGGTGTTATGTCTACCTCTGTGGACGGAAAGGCATTATGATGAACGATTTTGATAACAAACTTACATATCTTGTAACCGGAGCAGCAGGCTTCATTGGCTTTCATCTTTCAAAGAAGATCCTTTTAACGGGGGCGAAGGTCATAGGTTATGACAATATGAATGATTATTATGACGTATCGCTTAAGGAAAGCAGATTGGCGGAACTTGACAAGACCGCTGCAGAAAGCGGTGAATTTGTGATGATACGTGGCGACCTTGCAGACAAAGTTGCTTTGGAAGATGTGTTTGTAAAACATAAGCCTGACGTTGTGGTCAATCTTGCCGCACAGGCGGGTGTCAGATACAGCATAGAGAATCCCGATGCATATATTCAGTCCAACCTTGTGGGCTTTGCCAATGTGCTTGAGTGCTGCCGGCATCATGAGGTGAAGCATCTTGTATACGCTTCATCAAGTTCGGTATACGGAGGCAATACCAAGGTGCCTTTTTCAACAGATGATCAGGTGGACAGACCGGTATCGTTATATGCGGCTACGAAGAAGAGCAATGAGCTTATGGCTTATTCGTATTGCAAACTCTACGGAATCAAGGCAACGGGACTGAGATTCTTTACCGTATACGGACCTTATGGCAGACCGGACATGGCGGCATATAAGTTTGCCGATCTTATGAGAGCGGGCAAGCCGATACAGATATACAACAACGGCGACATGTACAGGGACTTCACATACATCGATGACATCGTTGCGGGAGTGTTCCGCATTCTTTGCAATCCTCCCGTAGGGGATGATCTCGGAGCCTGCTATAAGGTATACAACATAGGCAATAACAGTCCGGAGAAGCTTATGGACTTTGTATCCGAACTGGAAAAAGCGCTCGGGCTGACTGCAACTAAGGAATTTATGCCCATGCAGCCGGGCGATGTATACAGAACCTATGCGGACACTACAGAACTTGAGAAGGATTTTGGTTTTAAGCCCGCCACAAGTTTAAAGGACGGACTTAAGAAGTTTGCGGATTGGTATAAAGAGTATTACAGACAGTGATCAGGATGTTACAGTCAGGAGGATGATCGTTTTGAGACTAAGACGAATAACCGCTTTTCTTACGGGAATACTGCTTGTTTCTGCGACGGTACTTGCGCCGGTTACGGATGTACTGGCCAAGAATGAGACAACGGCAGTAAAGAAATCGAATTATGTGATAAAAGATATGTCATCTGCTAACAGTGCGTTAAGCTTACTTGCAAACGACCAAAAGATTTCTGCACTGGTATATCTAAAGGATGCATATACGATAAGGAGTGAAGCTGACGCTTACAGTGACAGGGTGGCATGTGTTGCATCCGGTCAGCTTGTATATATTAAAGGGGTCGATGAAGACAACGGACGCAATATCTGGTACAAGGTCGAATACGACAGTGATTCCGGCAAGTTAAGCGGATATATCGAGAGAGAGTTTTTGGCCTGCTCGGATGAACGTCTGCTTGCATGGGAAGAGAAATATATTACAACTCTTAAAAGAGAAGCGACTTCTTCCGAGACTGACTGCTCGGATATAGAGACCTTCCCGGAGAGTTATAAGGATGCTTTGTACGAACTTAAGAAAAAGCATCCGGACTGGATATTCGTTAAGATGAACACGGGACTTGATTTCAATAGTTCCGTAAGATCAGAAGGAACAGGAGCATATAGCCTTATTGAGACAAAGCGTGCGAAGAGCTCGTGGATTGAGGGCAAGTATGATAACAGCTGGTCATATGCAACGGATGGAATCATCGCATACTATATGGATCCCAGGAATTTCTTGACCGAGACTCAGATATTCATGTTTGAGCAGCAGACATATAACAGAAGCTACCATACGGAGAGTTCCGTTCAGAAGATTTTAAACGGAACATTTATGGCAGGCAATGTAGACGGAGAATCTATAACTTTTGCCGCGGCGTTCATGAACTATGCGGACAGATACAATATAAGCCCCATACTCCAGGCGGCAAGAGTATTACAGGAGCAGGGCAGTGGTCAGTCTCCTCTTATATCCGGAACATATCCCGGCTATGAAGGCTATTACAATTACTATAATATCGGAGCCGTGTCAAGCAATCCGATAGGTGCGGGACTGGCTTATGCCAAGGAGAAAGGCTGGAACAGCAGGCTTAAGTCTCTTGAAGCCGGAGCTGGCTTTTTATGTAAGAGCTATATAGGAAAAGGACAGGATACACTTTATCTTCAGAAGTTTGATGTGGATGCAAGTTATAACGGTGTGCTGACGCATCAGTACATGCAGAATATCGTAGCTCCGAGTTCAGAGGCATCATCCGCATATAAAGGCTATAAGAATGCGGGACTTCTTAGCAATACACCTTTTGTATTCAGAATACCTGTATATAACAACATGCCTTCGGGCAGATCGACTAAACCTGAGAGTGATGATGTTCTTACTCTTAATATGGACAGCGTTGAGAATCTTCCCGTATCTCAGAGTGCGGTTTTGGTACCATATATCAACGGCGGATTAAGCGAAGCATATGCATATAATTATTCTTCTTCGGATCAGAATATTGCATCGGTAGATGACAATGGTGTCATAACAGGTAAAAAGCCCGGTACGGCCACCATCACATGTAAAGCGGGAACCGCCGGAAGTGTCGGATGTACAGTTACGGTCATAAAGGCCGATATCGCACTGAGTGATGTTGAAAGACCCGATTTGGAAGTAACCTATGATCCTGATAAGACACTTGATGATATTGAACTTACCGACGGATTTGAATGGGCTGATGCATCTACTGTACCGACGGTTGAGAATCAGGGATATACAGCAATATACAGTCCCGATAACAGCAGGTTCAATTCACTTACGATGACACTTGATGTCAGAGTCAATAAGGCGGTTATAGAGAGTTCCGACGTTGAGATACCTTCGGATATTACGGCCACTTCCGGTGCTGAGTTAAGTACCGTTGCACTTCCCAACAATTACATATGGGAAGAGGGAAGCACGGTCTTACCTGTAAGAGCCGGAAGCTATACATATAAAGCAACGTATTGTCCCGATGAACTTAACTACGAAGTAACAAGGGATATAGAGATACCTGTTACGGTTATATGTACCGAGCACAGATTCTCTGATTGGAGTGAGCCAAACGGCGGATATATAGAGAGAAGCTGCGAGATCTGCGGAGAGACTGAGAGACTTGAAGTGGAAGAACAGGTAAACAACGAAGACTGTACGACTCTCGGCCATGATATGGTTGACGGAGTGTGCAGAAGATGCGGTTACGAAGAACCCACTTTACAGGAACACAGCCACGAATATACTCTTTCGAGTGACACTGCGACATGTACCGAGGCAGGAGTTAAGACCTATACATGTTCATGCGGAGATTCCTATACGGAAGAATCTGCGGCATTGGGCCACCATATGGTCGGCAATAGGTGCGACCGTTGTGACTATGTTTATACACCTACTGCAGCAGTTACACCGATACCCACGAGCATACCTACACCTACGGCAATACCTACGCCGACAAGTATGCCGACACCGACGAGCGTACCCACACCTACTGCGGCACCTGCTCCTACAACTGTACCTACGCCTACGAGTGTGCCCACACCGACTGCGGGGCCTACAGGGTTAGTGATACCCGAGATTACAAGGATCGCGCTTCCTACGGCAACACCGACACCAACGGCTGTGCCTACGCCTACGGCAGCACTCACGCCAACAGCCGTGCCTACGCCTACAAGTGTGCCCACACCCACGGCTGCACCTACGCCTACTACTGTGGTTCCGATGATAACCTCGATCGCGACGCCGACAGCGACGTCTGCAGTAACGCCTACAGGAACGCCCGCAAGTGCATCTGCACCTACGGCAACACCCAGGCCGGTAGCTCAGGCCACACCCACGCTGGCACCGGCAACCGCGACGGCCTCTACGCCTACAACGACACCCACACCGGAGCCTGTGCCCGAGAATCCTCCGACGACACTTTCTTCTGTCACACCGGAAGGAAAGCTTCCGTTGAATACTAATGAAGTACCCGTATTACCGCAGATAACATCTATGGTCAAAGAGACTGAACCTGCGGAAGATAAGATAAAGGAGAGCAAGCCCACAGATGCAACATCTGAGGATAAGGAGATCACCGAACCTGAAACTACGGAGACAAAGTCTGAGGCTTCAGAGGCAAAGAATGAAGATATGGAGATCACACTTCCTGCGGGAGAAGGAGCGATGTGGACGATATCCGACGATTCGGTATCCGAAGAGATGCTTGCGGGAATGGATCTTACCGTAAGTCTTGATAAAGAGGATGTAAATATCCCGGATAAAGTTATAGATAAGCTTAAGACGGATGACTATATGTTAATGTCTATAGCATATGACGGAGAGTTCGGATTTGATGCGGTCCTTACGATTGATACGGGTAAGGAACATACAGGCAAGTATGCTAATCTCTATTACTTTAATGAGGAC
>JAFYBE010000004.1 GCA_017540355.1 Lachnospiraceae bacterium
CCTCGGATACATATTCAAAGATTACGGCGGACTTTTTGCCCTCGTATTCTTAATGATAATCACTGGTGTACTTGCCAACATCCAGGGAACGATGTTTACCAAGAGCCTTATTGATGACTATATAACTCCGTTTTTGCTTAATACGGATTCGCCCGATTTCGGACCTCTGAAAAGAGCAATCCTGCGAGTGGCATGTTTCTATGCCCTCGGAATAATCGCGGGTTTTATACAGAACAGACTGATGATCATCATCTCTCAGGGCGTTCAGCGTAACCTGCGAAACGACACGTTCTCGCATATGGAGACGCTGCCCATTAAGTACTTTGATACACACAGCCACGGCGATATAATGAGCATATATACCAATGATATCGATACCCTGCGCCAGATTGTCAGCCAGACACTGCCTCAGCTTGTCAATTCGGCATTCACCGTTGTCAGTGTGTTTATAAGCATGTGCATTTTAAGCCTGCCTCTTACTGCAGTGACACTTGTGATGGTCGGTATCACTTTGTTTGCATCCAAGACCGCGGGCGGGCTTTCGGGCAAGTACTTTGTAAGCCAGCAGAAGAACCTTGGTGCAACCAACGGATATATTGAAGAGATGATAAGCGGTATCAAGGTCGTCAAGGTATTTACTCATGAACAAAAGGCGATAGAAGGCTTCAATGCGCTTAATGAAGAACTCTGCGATTCGTCGAACAAGGCTAACAAGTTCTCTAACATATTGGGCCCGATCAATGCTCAGATTGGCAATATAAGCTATGTGCTCTGCGCCGTTGTCGGAGGTATACTTGCCCTTAACGGATGGACGGGGCTTACGCTCGGTGCACTTGCAAGTTTCTTAACCTTTAATAAGAGTTTTAACATGCCGATCAACCAGATAAGCATGCAGATTTCTTCGATAGTTATGGCACTTGCCGGAGCGGACAGAATCTTTAAGCTTATGGATGAAGTTCCCGAGCAGGATGAGGGCTATGTTGTACTGGTAAATGTCAAGGAGTCTGAGGATGGCACAATTACCGAGACTGACGAGCATACCGGCCGATGGATGTGGAAGCATACTCATAAAGAGACGGGAGAAGTCGAGTATAAGGAGTGGAAGGGGGATGTTACCTTCGACGGAGTAGACTTCGGATATAATGACGATAAGATGGTTTTACACGATATCAAGATGTATGCCAATGCGGGACAGAAGATTGCCTTTGTCGGATCTACGGGTGCGGGCAAGACTACGATAACCAACCTTATCAACAGATTCTATGATATTCAGGACGGTAAGATCAGATATGACGGTATCAACATCGGTAAGATACGTAAGGCTGATCTAAGGCGCAGCTTAGGTATGGTATTGCAGGATACGCATCTTTTCTCAGGAACCGTTGCGGATAATATCAGATACGGTAAGCCCGATGCAACGATGGATGAAGTTATTGCCGCGGCTAAGCTTGCCAATGCCGACGGTTTTATAAGAAGACTTCCCGAGGGCTATGATACAATGCTTAAGGGCGATGGCGCGAACTTAAGTCAGGGCCAAAGACAGTTATTATCGATTGCCAGGGCAGCGATCATGAATCCACCCGTTCTTATCCTTGATGAAGCAACATCAAGCATAGATACGCGTACCGAGCGAATTGTTCAGCGAGGTATGGACAGTCTTATGAAGGGGCGTACAACTTTTGTCATTGCTCACAGGCTTTCTACCGTCAAGAATTCGGACTGCATAATGGTGCTTGAACAGGGCCGTATAATCGAGCGCGGAACGCATGATGAACTCATTGCGGAAAGGGGTAAATATTATCAGCTCTATACGGGTAACAGTATTGCATAATTGTGACTAAAGTTATATAATATAAGTAACCTGTTATAGGGTGTCCCTGATGTTTTGAACCTACATCTACTTTAAACGGGACTCCAATATAGCATAAGAACATGTCAGGCCTCCGAGAATAGCGATATTCATGAGTGGAGACATTCTTGAATGGGCCTATCTTGAATGGATACATTCATCATGCAGTGGAAGACAGACGCTTACTGTTGCGGTGACCCACCTGGCGGTTAGCTAGGAGTCAAAATACAGGAGCCTTATCACAGGCCATAATAAATAAGCAACCCAAGGGTTGCTTTTTTATTGAGTTTAATATAGAATTAACGGTGTTTGTATTATTGGTGTCAAGGGCTTGAAATTGTGTGTTATATGATACCACAAGATGGAGTTTTGAAGCTTAAAACACTTTACCGTAAGAGGGAGATAAGGAGAGATGAACAAGATGAAGGATATCAACTCTATTATGAATCGCAGGCATAAGGGCCTTGCTGCTGCGATTGCCGTGAGCATATCACTTATGATGATGCTTAGTGCTTGTTCCGGTTTTAAGGATGTTTCGACACAGGAAGAACCTGCAGCCAATGAAGAGGTATCGGCAGATACCGAATCGGCACCTGAGGTTGAATCCGAAGAGGAGTCAAGCGAGGAACCTGTAGTTATAGAGACTGCGTATTTTGAAGAGAACAGCATTGAATTTACTGATGAGAAGACGTTTACGGCTCCTTTTGCCGTTGATACATATGATCCGGATACTCTTGAATATA
>JAFYBE010000117.1 GCA_017540355.1 Lachnospiraceae bacterium
GTTCCAACCCCTTGGACAAAAGTATCTTAAGGCGGAAAGTGCAGCGGTGCTCACGGTCGTTAATCCGCTTACGGCAAGTATTATGGGCATTCTTATCGCAGGTGAGTCTCTTACAGTTTATAAATCTATCGGTTATGTGATCATACTGTCGGTTTTGATCTTCTATAATGTAAATACAGACGGATATGTATCCAAAGTATGTGGTAACCACGGATAAAACACTCGCGACTGGTTCCAAAAAGGTACTATATAATTCATCATTATATGTAATAATATAAAATGTTCCCTGGATATCAAATTCAGGGAACATTTTTATATCTGAGTCTTGAAAAAACAGGGAAATAAATGGGATAATTGACAATATACTTCCTCGGGGTATATTAAAAAGAGGGAAATTACTGCAATACAGAAGATGATGAAGTGATTTAAGGAGACAGTATGCAACAATATAAAGTGACAGGGATGAGTTGCGCAGCCTGCCAGACCAGAGTTGAGAAGGCGGTAAGCGCTGTTGCCGGTGTTGAAAGCTGTGCGGTCAGCCTTCTGACTAACTCGATGGGAGTTGAGGGAAGCGCTCGTCCGGAAGATATAATTGCGGCCGTTGAGGCAGCAGGATACGGAGCGGACATAAAGGGCGGAAGTGGGAACAGTTCTTCGCGTACATCGGGGGATGACCCTCTTAAGGATACGGAGACTCCTATAATGAAGAGGAGGCTTATTGCGTCGATAGCGGTTTTGATTCCGCTTATGTATGTGTCGATGGGACATATGTTATGGGACCTTCCGTTGCCGGGATTCATGGATGGTAATCATGTGGCAATGGGACTGTATCAGCTCCTGTTATCAGGCATTGTGCTGATAATCAATCAGAAGTTTTTTGTAAGCGGCTTTAAAGGTCTTATTCACAGATCACCCAACATGGATACCCTTGTGGCACTCGGAGCCGCGGCGTCCTACGGCTACAGTGTGGTTGCACTCTTTGCAATGACGAAAGCCGTGCAAAACGGTAACAAAGAACTGACAATGTACTACATGAACCAATTCTATTTTGAGGCGGCAGCCATGATTCTTACTCTTATAACAGTGGGTAAGATGTTGGAAGCAAGATCAAAGGGTAAGACAACGACTGCGCTCAAAGAACTGATGAATCTTTCGCCGAAGACTGCGGTGGTATTGCGCGAAGGGGCTGAAGTAATCGTTCCGATAGAAGAGGTAAAAGTCGGAGACGGATTTGTTGTAAGACCCGGTGACAGCATACCGGTGGACGGAATTGTCACAGAGGGTGAAAGCGCCGTTAATGAATCGGCACTTACAGGTGAAAGCGTTCCTGTGGAAAAGAGTGTAGGAGACACGGTCTCAGCCGCCACCATAAACACCTCGGGATATATGGTCTGCGAAGCCTTAAGAGTAGGTGAGGACACAACACTTTCGGCAATCATCAAGATGGTCAGTGATGCGGCGGCGACAAAGGCGCCGATTGCAAAAATTGCCGACAGGGTATCGGGAGTGTTTGTACCTGCCGTAATAGGTATTTCGCTTATAACTTTTTTTGCATGGCTTATATCGGGACAGACTGTGGGATATGCAATGGCAAGAGCGGTATCGGTTCTTGTAATAAGCTGTCCGTGTGCGCTTGGACTGGCAACACCCGTAGCGATAATGGTAGGAAACGGAGTTGCAGCCAAGTCAGGAATACTTTTTAAAACTGCCGCTTCTTTGGAACAGGCCGGAAAGACACGGATTATCGCGCTTGATAAAACAGGAACAATTACCTCGGGTGAGATGAAGGTTACCGATATCTGCCCTGCAGACGAAATTACGGAGGATGAACTTCTTACTGTAGCATATGCTCTTGAATCAAAAAGTGAGCATCCTATCTCCAAAGCAGTTACGGACTATACCGGAGGGAATAACGTTGCACTTAAAGAGACAACGGAGTTTGAAGTTCTTTCGGGAAACGGTCTTAAGGCAAAACTTGGCGGAGTGTCCGTAAGCGGAGGAAGTTACAAGTATATCAGCGGTATTTTAGGAGAGTTAAATGCAGAGACTGAAGATACGGTAAATCGTCTTGCAAAGGAAGGAAAGACTCCGGTTTTATTTACAAAGAATGATAAGCTTCTCGGAATAATCGGAGTATCCGATGTAATCAAAGAGGATTCGTCTGAAGCAATTGAAGAATTAAAGAGGCTTGGAATACATACGGTTATGCTTACGGGTGACAATGAGGTTACGGCAGAAGCAATTGCGGGACAGGCAGGAGTTGATGAAGTTGTATCTTCGGTAAAACCGGACGGTAAGGAAACTGTTATAAGAAAACTTATGGAACACGGCGTTGTGACCATGGTGGGAGACGGTATAAACGATGCCCCGGCATTAACAAGTGCCAATCTGGGAATAGCTATCGGTGCGGGAACTGATGTTGCAATCGATGCGGCGGATGTGGTTCTTATGAAAAGCAGCATTAAAGACGTTGCAGCGGCTATAAGGATTTCAAGGAGTACGTTAAGGAATATTCATGAGAATTTGTTCTGGGCATTTTTCTATAATGTACTCGGAATCCCCTTGGCAGCAGGCTGTTATGTCGCGGCATTCGGATGGGAATTAAATCCGATGTTCGGAGCCGCGGCAATGGGACTGTCAAGTTTCTGTGTTGTGTCCAATGCTCTCAGACTTAATTTTATTAAGCCTTATGACAGCAAAAGAGATAAAATGATTAAAAACCCTGTCTCGGGAGATTTAATGACAGAACAGAAAATAAATGTTGAATCAATAAAGGAGAACAAAGAAATGAAGATCAGAGTAAACGGAATGATGTGCGGACATTGCGAAATGCATGTAAAGAAAGCCCTTGAGGCAATCGACGGAGTGGACAGCGTAACGGCATCTCATGAGGAGAATCTTGTTACAATTACCAATTCCAGGGATATTGATGAGGCTGCATTAAAGGCAGCTGTTGAAGAAGCCGGATACGAGTATGCCGGATTGGTATGAAGATTGACGAATACTTTGAAATACTGAAAACTAAAGATATCATCTGCTGGGGCAATGGAAAACATTTTAGGAACATTACAACTCCCTTTCTGATTAAAAGCGGATTGAAAGATAATCTTAAGGGATTTGTGGGAACTTCAGATAAGGAAAAAGTCAGGGGTTCAGATAATTCTTATGACGTATTTATCAAAGAAGAACTGATTAAGATGGACAGCAATAAGACGGTTATTCTGATTGCCGTTACCGGATATGAGGAGATTCTTAACCAGCTTAAATCGGATGCACGTTTGTCTGAATTTGAAGCTATTCCTTCCATATATCTGGAATCTCTTTATGAGGATATGCTTTTATTATCTGCCCCCAAGCCGCCTGCTAACTATCGTAAGAATGACAGGCAGATGATTCCAAAGATCATCCATGCAATATGGTTTTCGGGCGATCCGATGCCGGAGTTGTATTTAAGATGTCTTGAATCCTGGAAGAAATATGCTCCCGATTATGAGATAAAGATTTGGGATCTTAATACATACAACCCCGATGACTGTCTGTTCTTTAAGCAGGCAATAGAGCATAAGAACTGGTCTTTTGCATCGGATTATGCCAGAGCTGATCTGCTGTATAAATACGGCGGAATATATATGGATCTGGATGTGGAGATGCTTCGTCCCATAGATGATCTGTTGTATAACGATGCCTATATGAGTTTTGAATCATTGGATAGAATCGAGTGCGGATCGGGAATGGGAGCATGTCCCGGACATCCGATTCTTAGAGAGATTTGTGAAAGCTATAAAAGCAGGCCGTATCTTAAGGCTGACGGAACATGGGATAATTCCACCTGCCCTGTACGATACACTCGGGTTATAGAAAAGCATGGCCTTGTAGAAAACGGAGGCTTCCAGCAGGTTGAGGATATCACAGTTTATCCTTTCGAGGTATTAACCTGCAAAAGTTTTGAGACGGGAATAATCTATAACACAGAATACAGTTATACCGTGCATCATCACAACGGAAGCTGGGTTCCGAATCATACCAGAGGAGCGATGATTAATCGATATGAGAATATCCGGGGATTTCTTGAATCAAGAGGAATAATCGGAGGTGATATATAAGGAAGTGCTGGTTAATGCAAACGATCTTTCTTTGCGATATGCCGGTGCGACAGAGGAATTGTTCACCGGATTGCGATTTCAGGAAAAAGTGGCTACGGATATCGTGAAAATATGCTAATATTATTGCGGAGGAATTTTACAGAAGAATGTCATATTCGGTTATAAGCATATTTGCATTAATACTTAACCTTATAATAAGCCATGAAGCTTTCAGAAATATCAGGATACGGTCTGACGAGCAGAAGAAAGAACGAAAGGCAGCGGTTCGATTCAGTTATTTTATTATTTCGGCTGATTGCTATTTTGTTGCGGATATAGCTTGGGGGCTTTTGTATGAGAATCACCATATAGATGCACTCTATCCGATCTTATATACAGACTGTATTCTGTATTTCTTTTTTATGTTCTTAACCATGTTAACATGGATGCGCTATATAGTTGCATATCTGGATAAAAGGGGACGTCGAAGCAAAATGCTGCTGTACGGTGTATGGTCTATGTTCACATTGGGCCTTGTATATCTTATAATCAATTATTTTTATCCTTTTATCTTCTCGTTTAATGAAGCGCATGAATACGTTACGGAATCCGGCAGGCATATCGCATTTATCTTACAGATACTTCTTTATATGGTGACGTCAACATATATGTTGCATATTTCTCGTAAATCAATCGGAGGAGAGAGGAACCGCTATATTGAGGTCGGACTCACATGTCTTGTTATGGAATTATTCCTGATAATACAGATACTTGATCCTAAATACCCTTCATATGCTATGGGATTAATGATTGGAATATGTGTAATCCATACCTTTGTTGAGGCCGGCGAGTTAAAGGAGAAGGAAATAGTCGATCACATTGCATTGGGACTTGCAGGAGATTACGAGGCAATGTATTACATCGATATAGAATCGGGAGCATTCAGAGAATTCTCGACCAGTCAGGAATACGCGTCAATGAATGTTCCGGTGGCAGGCAAGGATTTCTATGCGGAAACCATGAGTAATATTGATAGATACGTACATCCGGATGACCGGGAATTTGCCAGAAGTCTGTATTCAAAAGAGACTATGTTAAATAACCTTGAAGGCAGAAACTCTTATTCTTATAAATACAGGATCATGGTGGGCGGATTTCCGAGGTATTTCAGATTCACACTGATGCGTGCCCATGATGACAGGCATTTTGTTCTGTGTGAAAAAGACATAGATGATGAAGTGGTCGCTGAGAATATCCGTTTGGAGAACCAAAAGAAGCATGTCACGTTTAGCAGGATTGCAGAGAGCCTGGCTACCAATTATGACGTGATATACTACGTTGATGCACAGGATTCAAGCTTCGTTAGTTATGAATGTAACAATATATATGGCAAATTGAACATGCAGGAATCAGGGAATGATTTCTTTGATGTAGCTCAAATAGATATTAGAAATGTTGTTCACAAAAACGATCAGGATGTCGCACTTGAATTCATTAACAGAGATCATTTTGCCAGTGCATTTAAGAGGCATAAGAGCTGCAGTATCGACTATCGCATAATGCAAGGAAGAAAGGTGCATTATGTCAGAATGACGGCACGAATGACCACTGACGGTACACACTATATCATCGGTATAGAGAATATAGATGATGAGATTAAGAAGGAGAAACAGCATCTTAAAGCACTTAATACCGAGAAAGAACTGGCCAGAAGAGATGAACTTACCGGTGTAAGGAATAAGACTGCATATAAAGAACTTGAGAAATCTGTACAGGAGAATATTGACAACGGCATGGATTATCTGCCGTTTGCGCTTGTTGTATGTGATGCCAATAATCTTAAGAAGATTAATGATTCCGAAGGTCATGTGGCAGGAGATGAATATATCAAAGAGTCCGCAAAACTTTTGTGTGAGATTTTTGATCACAGCCCGGTATTCAGAGTGGGCGGGGACGAATTCGTTGTGTTCCTGCGTGGCAGTGACTATTCAAACAGAGAAGAACTGATGCTGGGATTACACAGTCAGGTTCTTGAAAATATGCAATCCGGCTCGGGACCGATACTGGCTTCCGGAATTGCGGAATACAATCCTGAGACAGACAGCTTTGTATCGGAGATCTTCGATCGTGCCGACAGAGAGATGTATGATAATAAGCAGATGCTTAAGAAGGAAGCGCCAAGTTATAGAGGATAACCATGGAGACAACTGTTACAATCATTGTGGATAATAAATCGGATAACGGTATGCAGGGGGAATGGGGACTGTCTATTCTGATTCAATATGCCGATAAGAAAATTCTTCTGGATGCCGGATCATCGAAGCTTTTTCTTGAAAACATGAAGAAACTGGGAATCGATGTGACGGATATAGATTATGCCGTACTCAGCCATGCTCATTACGATCATGCGAACGGGCTCCCGACTTTTTTAAATATCAATGATAAGGCTAAGCTGTACATACAGGAGTGTACGGCAAATGATTGCTACGCAAAGAAAAAGATATTCAGAAAGTATATCGGAATCCCGCGTAAGATGATTGCAAGATACACGGACAGAATCATAAAGGTATCGGGCGATTATAAGATTACTGACGGAGTATGGCTTATACCTCATAAGACGGAGGGACTTGAGCGCATAGGACAAAGAGAACTCATGTACAGGAAGACAAAAGACGGATGGATTCCGGATGATTTTGCTCATGAGCAGAGTCTTGTTATTGACACCGATAAGGGATTGGTCATACTTAATTCATGCTCACATGGTGGTGCGGCCAATATAATAAACGAAGTGAAATCAACTTTTCCCGATAAGAACGTCTACGGTCTTATCGGCGGATTTCACCTGTTTAATAAATCTGAAGCAGAGATAAGAGAAGTTGCAGGCAAGATACGTGACACGGGTATAGAATATATCTGCACAGGACACTGTACTAAGGACAGGGCCTATGGGATTCTTAAAGAAGAACTTGGAGATAAGGTGAATCAGATGTCGGTAGGCTACCGTATTGTGATCTGATATAGGCCTGTTATATTAAATGAGAAAAAGAGTTTTATCGGAATGGATTAAGATAATAGGTGGACTGATTGTATTTGCGCTTGGTGTGCATCTGACAATATATGCCAATATCGGTTTAGCGCCCTGGGACTGTTTGGGAATGGGAATTGCGAAACACACGCCGTTTAATTACGGAATATCCATGACGATTATGGCGGTCACCATTCTGGTAATTGACTTGCTGTTAAAAAAAAAAATTGGCTTCGGAACCATCATAGATGCTCTGTTAACAGGTAATTTCGTACAGGCATATAACAGTCTTAATCCCTTTCCGGAGAATAAAAGCATCCTGCTTGGAATCTGCATAATGTTAGTCGGATTTGTATTCATGGCAATAGGCATGTGGATATATATGAGGGCTGAGCAGTGCTGCGGCCCGAGAGACTCTTTACTTGTCGGACTTGGCAAGAGGATGCCTAAGATACCGATAGGTATAGTTGAAGTGATACTCTGGGCAGTTGTTCTTCTGATAGGATTTCTTCTCGGAGGACCGGTCGGAATAGGCACACTTATAAGTACATTCGGAGCCGGTCTTGTTATGCAACTGGTGTATAACATCATTAAGTTTGAACCAAGAAAACTCATTCATCGCGATGTTCTGACGGTTATCAGGGAATTATCCGGAGAAATTAAGTCTGCATAGAAGGGGACAGAATGATAAAAGCAGTTGTTTTTGATATGTTTGAGACCCTGACTTCTTTATTTGAGGGGCGAACATATTTCAGCGAGCATATGGCAGCAGACCTTAATCTTTCCCCGGATGAATTCAGAGAAGCCTGGCATGAGACGGAGACCGGAAGAACCTGTGGTGAATATACCATAGAAGAAGGTATTTCCATGGCTCTTAAGTCTCTTGGCAGCTACTGTGAGGAAAATGTTCGATTACTTGCCGATAAACGAGATGAGATGATCAGGGATTCCTTTGATTCAGTTCCAAAAGAGTCAATGATGCTCCTTAAGCAGCTTAAAGATGCCGGCATTAAGATCGGCCTTATCAGTAATTGTTATTCCGATGAGAGGGAATATATTAAGAACAGTCCCTTTTATCCTTATTTCGATGTTGCTTTACTTTCTTACGAACAGGGAGTAAGCAAGCCGGACCCTGAGATCTTCCACCGTATGACAGAGAGATTGGGGTTTAATCCGCCGGAATGTCTGTATGTGGGTGACGGCGGTTCCAACGAACTCTTTGCTGCTTCTGAGTTTGGCATGAAGGCCGTGCAGACACTGGTATTCCATGAGATGGCATACGAACCTCATGTGCCGTGCTACAGTCTCCCCGAATTTCCTCATGTATATAAGCAGGAAGAGATACTTAAGTATCTGAGTGATTAATCTGACATAATTGGAATGTGATTGATTATATGAATCTTATAGAGATTGAAGATATAAATGTGCCCGAACTGGATGTATTCTCAAGACTCTCGGAAGTACAGTTATACAGATACAATGAACCGGATATAGGTATATTTCTTGCAGAGAGTGCTAATGTAATCATGCGTGCGTTGGAAGCCGGATACGAACCTCTTTCGATGCTTGTTGAGACACAGCGTATTGATATAGAAGCGCGCCCTGTATTTGATATGATAGAGAAATTATGGGGCAGGGATAAGCTTAATTCAATTCCCGTGTATACCGCGGGAAGCGATATTGTGACAGCTCTGACAGGTTATGAACTTGTACGCGGACTATGGATGACACTTCGCAGGAAGCCGGAGATTTCCCTTGAGGAATTCTGCAACGGAAAAAACAGGATATCTGTTTTATATGATATAGTCAATCCTACGAATATCGGGGCGATCATTCGATGCGCGGCGGCACTTGGTATGGATGGAGTGGTTCTTACATATGCTTCGGTAGATCCGCTTACAAGACGTTCATCAAGAGTCAGTATGGGGACGGTATTTCAGATTCCGTGGACCAAGGCAACAAAGGAAGAATCGGAAGGTATCAATCTGATTAAAAGTCTGCATTCATACGGATATAAGACGGTTGCAATGGCCTTGACGGATGATTCGACAAGCATAGATAATGATGATATACGGGCGAATGAAAAGCTCGCCGTAATTCTGGGTACCGAAGGAACGGGGCTTCCCCAAGATGTTATAGCTGCCTGTGACTATCGCGTCATGATTCCGATGTATCATGGTGTGGATTCGTTAAATGTCGCGGCGGCAAGTGCCATAAGTTTCTGGGAACTGCTTAAATAAATGTTATGAAAGGAAAAACAGATGGGAACAATATATGTGACCGGTCACAGGAATCCGGATCTTGACAGTGTATGCAGCGCATACGGATATGCGGGGCTTATGAATATGCAGGATATGGATAATACATATATCCCTGTAAGATGCGGACACCTGTCGGACAGTACAAGGAGTATCTTAGATCAGCTGGATATCGAGATACCCGTGTATAAAAGTGACGTATATCCGAGAGTCAAGGATGTGATGTTAAATACCGATCATCTGATAAATGCCGACGATCCTTTAACGACCGTGGCAGCGATATATGAGAAGAACAATCCGAGTGCGATACCGGTCTATGACAAAGATGAGTTTTACGGTCTGCTTACGGTTGATGATATCACCAACTGGACCATGAGAGAACTGTCTCAGAGTAACAAGATAACAGAGATACCTAAGGTTAAAGAGATAATGACGGCTCAGGAAGAGAAAGTAACCTCGGAGGAGCTTTTTGATGAGGCTAGGTCGATTTTGCAGAAGTCAAGCAAAAGAGGTCTTGCCGTATATGATGATGACAGGTATGTCGGTTTTATAACCAGAAGATGCTTCCTTAAAACCCCCGGATATGACGTGATACTCGTCGATCATAACGAACCGGGACAGAGTATCAGAGGAATAGAGACAGCCAATATCGTAGGAATAATAGATCATCACAGACTGGATGCAATTAAGACAAGTCAGCCGATATTCATATGTTCCGAACCGCTTGGAAGCACATGTACGATAGTTTATCAGCAGTTTATTAGGAATAACCGTACTCCCGACAGTGTGATGGCAAAGGTGCTTCTTACGGGAATACTGTCGGATACACTTATATTAAAGAGCCCCACAACGACAGGAGAAGATACGGTTGCGGCACATGTGCTGGCTTCGATATGTAAGGTGGACCTTGAAGAGTACGGTCTGTCCATGTTCTCGAGGGTTGGAGGACTTAAAGACAGAGAACCCAGATCAGCTATATCTGCGGATTTCAAGACTTATTCCGAAAACGGCGTAAAGATTGGTATCGGTCAGTGTGAGGTTACAACACTTAATGACCTTAAGGATTATTCGGCAGAATATCTTGAGGCGCTTAATGAGATCAGAACACTTAAGGGATTGGATTGGGCAGTACTTATGATTACCGATGTAATTCATGAGCACAGTGCGCTTATATGTACAGATCACAGAGCAAATAAGCACCTGCCATACAGTCCGTTTGATAAGAATATATATGACATGCCGAATGTTATGAGTCGTAAGAAGCAGTTGCTTCCGGAGATAATCCATGCGGTAGGAGATAAATAAGATGTTTATTAAACGCGCAGAGGGTATTTCTCATCGAAAAGTACATATTGTATTAATAATCATAATTGTTATCTTCTCAGGAACGGTGGTTTTCTCCACGGCGAAGTTGACAAGTACATTTATGCGCATAACCTCTGCTTCCAAACAGAATTCGGAGTTAAGAAATGCTGCAAACGAATTGATGAGTGCATCTGATTATTTAACAGAGCAGGTTCAGCGATTTACCATAGACGGTGAAGTGAAATATATGGAGGAGTATTTCACCGAAGCATTTGAGTCCCAAAGGCGTGAAGCAGCTATTGCCAAAATGGATGTTGATGATAGAACGGATGCCGCATTGACACATCTTCAGACGGCAATGGCTGAGTCCGTGGACTTGATGGATAAGGAATACTATGCCATGCGCCTTGTTATAGCTGCCAAAGGCTATGCGAATTATCCGGAATTGTTAAAGGGAGTAAAATTGAGTTTGGAAGACCTTGTACTTCCCTCCGATGAAAAGATGCGCCGGGCTACAGAACTTGTTTTAAGTGAGGAGTATTATGAGCAGAAGGATGCAATCAGAAGAGAGGTACAGGAAAGTCTTGTTGAAGTCAACAAGATATCCAAGAACATTGAAGAGAATGAACTTGAATCTTTAAGACATCAGATGCGTATTGTGCGTGCTGCAATTGTGATTCAGGCGGCGTTTATATTCTTTACTCTGTGGCTTACATCCCGACTTGCAATCAATCCGTTGTTTGATGCCGTTGACAGGATCAAGGAAGACAGCCCGATTTCAGAGAACGGTTCGAATGAATTCAATTACCTTGCCAGGGCTTATAATAAAATGTATGAGAAGAATAAGTCAAGCTTTGAAAGGCTTAACTACAAGGCTTCTCATGATGAGCTCACGGGGGCGTATAACCGCGCAGGCTATGATTATCTGCTTGCCAATATTGATTTAAGTTCGACCTATATGATGCTCTTTGATGTTGATAACTTCAAGAGTATCAACGATACATACGGTCACGAGACAGGTGATAAAGTTCTTATTAAGATTGTTAATATCTTAAAGAGCATTTTTCGTGATGATGATTGTATATGCCGCATCGGAGGAGATGAATTCGTAATATTCATTATGCATTCAAGCAGTATGCAGCGCAGGCTTATAGAATCCAAGATATCACAGATCAATACTGAACTTGAGAATACGGATGACGGACTTCCGCCTGTCACCATAAGTATCGGTATAGTGAACGGCAAAGATGTAAAGGATACGGAGCACATCTTTGAGAAGACCGACGCCGCCATGTATGAATCCAAGAAAAGCGGCAAGAATACTTATACATTCTACGAGAATCCGTCTTAAATCGAAAATAAGGTGTAGTACGATCATTGGAGGGTATGTTTATGGATGCAAACGTAATTAAGAGAAATGAATTGTTGGCGCAAAAGACCATCGAAGGACTTAAGTCGCGCAACATGGAAGGCTACTATGCCGCAAGCAGGGAAGAAGCATTAAAGATTGCACTGGATATGATTCCCGAGGGAAGTTCAATATCAATGGGCGGCGGTATGAGTGTGCATGAGATAGGCCTTTCCGATGCCCTGAAAAACGGTAACTATAACTTTATTGACAGGGATGAATACGAAGATAAGAGAAAAGCAATGCTTTTGGCTTATGATGCGGACTATTATCTTGCAAGCTGTAATGCGATGACGGATGACGGAGTGCTTGTCAATATCGACGGCAATTCCAACAGAGTATCCGCAATAGCTCAGGGTCCGAAGCACGTTATCTTTATAGTCGGAATGAATAAGATATGCAATGATGTGGATTCTGCGATGAAGCGTGCCAGGAACGTGGCTGCACCCATCAATGTACAGCGTTTTGGTTTAAATACTCCTTGTTCGAAGAAGGGAACATGCTTTAACTGCAAGTCACCCGATACAATATGCTGCCAGATACTTATCACACGTTTTTCAAGACATCCCGGAAGAATCAGTGTCATCCTGGTAAATGATAATCTTGGATTCTGATACAGGAAATCGACAGGTCGTACGAAATATAATAAAAAGCTGAAAAACACCGAAATGCAGGTGTTCTTCTTTTTTTGAAAAAAGGTATTGACAATTTATATTGCGCGCAATATAATGTAGCAAAAGATAAAACCTGTAACAAGGATAAGTGACAGGCAATGAGTGCATATATATAAGTGTAGCAGAGATAGGAGGAATGATTATGGCATCGGTATATGATTTCAATGTAAAAGACAGAAGTGGCAATGAGGTCAGTCTTAAGGATTATGAGGGCAAGGTCCTTTTGATCGTCAATACGGCAACAGGCTGCGGATTCACACCGCATTATGAGCCTCTTGAAGCAATGTATAAGGATTTAAGAGACAAGGGATTTGAGATTCTGGATTTCCCATGCAATCAGTTTGCGGGCCAGGCTCCGGGTTCGGAGGATGAGATTCATGAGTTCTGTACCATGAAGTTCGGAACCGAATTCCCTCAGTTTGCCAAGATCAATGTGAACGGTGAAGAAGCGGATCCGCTTTTTGCATACCTTGCAGGTGAGAAGCCGTTTAAGGGCTTCGGTAAGGGAGTGAAGAATGCGGCACTTAAGAAGTTTACTGATATGAACAACAAAGCATTTGGGGATAAAGCTTATATTAAATGGAATTTCACAAAGTTCCTTATCGACAGAAGCGGTAACGTGGTTGCACGTTTTGAGCCTACGGAAGACATGAAGAATGTCAGAAAAGCAGTAGAGGAAATGTTGCGATAACTCTCCCCTATATCGGCATTTTGAATATATTGGCGTATCACTTAAAGGTGATACGCCAAAATTTTTTTGCAAAATGTTGCGTTGATCTTCCTGCAATAATAATAGATTGAAAAGATCAAATATGTTATACTGATAATACTTTCTCTGTAAATGCATATTGGTAGGAGGGGTACCATATGAACATGGATCAGACAGTATTTAATCAGATAGCGACAACGTTGGCGGGACATTTTGACAGTGTCTTTTATGTTGATATAGAGACCGGAGCCTATACGGAATTTGTTCCGACCCGTTTTTTTTCATACTTAGACATTCCCAGGGAGGGTGAAGATTTCTTCGCCATGTCAAGGGAGAATGCCGTAGGACTGGTTCATCCCAATGATCTGGATCTTTTGCTGCGTACTCATGACAGAGAGACGATTCGTGACTATCTTTATAAGAACGGATCGTATTCGATAAGCTGCAGACTCTCGGTTAACGGCAAGACCAAGCATATCAGACATATAGAGATGATGTGTGAGGATAAGAGACACGTCTTGTTCTGCATGGAGAATATAGACGAGGAAGTACGGGAAAAGGAAGAGCAGCTGCAGCATCTTAAGTCCGTTGAGCTCATGGCCAGAATCGACCGCCTCACCGGAATCAAGAATAACAATGCGTTCGTCGAGCGTGTTCAATCCATTGACAACAGAATTCATTCTGCAGACAGAGAGCTTGCTTTCGGTATCGTCATGTGCGACGTCAATGATCTTAAGCGTGTCAATGATACGAGAGGTCACAGATTCGGAGATGAGATGCTTCAGAGAGCGTGCCGTATGATATGCGACGTATACCGCAACAGCCAGGTCTACAGGACAGGCGGTGATGAGTTTGTGGTAGTTTTGATGGGCGAAGATTATGAGATCAGGGAAGAACTTCTTGAGAATTTAAGAAGCGAATCCAGTGCCAATAACCGTATGCGTTCCGGTCCGGTTATAGCATGCGGAATGGCTGTTTTTGACCCGTCCGTTGATGCAAAGCTAACGGATGTTGAGAAGCGTGCGGATGCTGAGATGTATGAGAATAAGACAATGCTTAAGTCAGACGGACCGGCAGCCAATTTTAGCAATGCCACAAAACTTGAAATACCGGTTCCGGATGAAAGAAAACGCAGGCTGGACAGTTTGTTCGATGCATTTTTTACTATGGCGGGAGACGGATATGTATTCTTAAACGATCTTAAGTATGATTACTCAAGATGGTCATTTTCGCTTGTTCTTGACTTCGGTATTGAATCCGAATATATGTATCATGCAGGCAAAATCTGGCAGGATTATATACATCCCGAGGATATTGAGGATTATAAACAGGTGGTGGAAGCGGTTGTTGCGGGCAATGAGGATCCGGAACCCTTACTTTACCGCGCGAGAAGATATGATGATAAGTTTGTGGAGATTAAGACCAAAGCCTTTGTCCTTAATGATTCCGACGGTAATCCGGAATATTTCGGAGGTATAATGATCCCGCAATAACGGAGAATAATAATGAGAGCGGTTGTTACAAGAGTGCTTTCGGCATCGGTGACGATAGACGGGGAGAAGGTATCCGAGATTGACGGCGGATTCCTTGTACTTTTGGGTGTTCACGTCGATGACACAGAGCAGAATGCAAAAAGGATGGCCGATAAGATCTGCGGCCTCAGGATATTCGAAGATGAGAACGGCAAGATGAATATCAATCCCATGGATGCCGGCGCTGAGATTTTAATAGTCAGCCAGTTTACGCTGTATGCGGACTGTTCCAAAAGAAGACCCGGTTTTACGGATGCGGCAAGACCGGAGATATCTGAGCCTTTGTATGAACTTGTCGTATCCGAATGCAGAAAAAGAGGCTTTAAAGTGGGAACGGGACGGTTCGGCGCGGATATGAAGGTTGAGTCGGTCAATGACGGTCCTGTTACCATAAATTTAGATGTATAGAGATGAAGGAATGCGGGCTCGGAATTTACACGTTGAGTCCGCATAATAAGTTGAAGTTTTTGCCACTTTGTGGTAGCATCATATAGGTGGGAGTGTATGTTTTGATGTAGTGATTACGTTATGTTTCATGGAGGAAATATGGCGAACAGCAGACCACACAGATCTAATCGTGACAGCATACTGCGTGCCCTGTCGATAGCAATAGGCATAGCGGTTAACTTTCTGTGCGCCTTTGTGGTGTACAGAGTAGATCTTCCCATCTATATGGATTCGGTAGGAACAATCGCAATAGCGGCTTTGGGCGGCTCTTTTCCCGGTATAGCCGTAGCTGTGGCCACGAATATTGCGTGTACATTATTTAATCCCGAAGCTGTCTATTTCGGAATAGTCAATGCTCTTATAGCTATCTTTACGGTATGGCATGTCAGGAGCAAGTCTTCACACAATGCTAAGAATATCACAGAGTATATTTTATCTGTCGGCATCATAAGCGGTGTATTGAGTGCCATTATTCAGTGGTGGCTGCTCGGAGGTCCGCAGAATGAGTCTGTTGCGACTTTGATGGATTCTCTTGAGCTTTCTGTCGGGGTTACGGAATTCAGTGCATTTCTTACAATCAATATTCTTTTGAATATTTTCGATAAAGCTCTTTGTACGTTGGTGGCTTTGGGAATCTTAAAGATTATCCCACAGACCATCAGGACGGGTATAAGGAACAGCGGCTGGAAGCAAAGACCCTTAACCGACGCCGAAATTTCCGGTATGGGATTAAGGGCTCTGCACACAAGTCATTCGTTAAGGACACGTATGACTGTTATGTTAGTTGCAATTGCGGTTATTCTTTCGGCAATTATGACGTGGCTTGAAGTAAGACTTTATTTTACAAGTGAGATTCAGGAGAAGACCGGGAACGCGGAGAATGCGGCAAGGTTTGCGGCAAGCGTTGTGGATCCCGACCGTATTGATGATTATCTTAAGAACGGAGAAGAGGCGCCCGGATATAAGGAGACGGAAGATCTTCTTTATAAGATACGTGCGAATGCTTCCGGAGTTGAATATCTGTATGTGCTTAAAGTCGGAGAAGAGGGATCTACTTTTATCTTTGATCTTGATACGAAGGTAAGAGACGGCTTCTTTGAAGATGTGGACGGTTATGAGCCCGGAGATTTTGTTCCGCTTGAAGAAGAATTCAAGCCTTACCTTGACGACCTTCTTTCGGGTAAGCTTATCGAGCCCATTGAGAGCAAAGGTGCATGGAACTGGGTCATTACTTCATATTATCCGATATACGATAAAAAGGGCCATTTCATCTGTTACGCCGGTGCGGATGCATCCGTTAATTTCGTATCTTTATCAATGCAGGATTTCATGTTAAGAATTGTTCTTATCATGGTCGGAATCATTACGGTTATCCTTGCAGGCGGTCTGTTGATGACAAGATACTACATGGTATATCCGATTAACAGTATCGCGTTCTGCGTAGACAGATTTATTCGTGCCGGAGATGATCAGGCGCAGCTTGACGAGAGTGTAAGGAAGTTAAGGTCCATTGATGTAAGAACCGATGATGAGATAGAAGTATTGTATCATTCGGTATGTAACATGGCTGTGAACCAGACGGAGCAGATCAGAAGTATCAGACGTTTCTCGGATTCGACGGCCAAGATGCAGGACGGTCTTATCATAACGATGGCAGACCTTGTCGAGAACAGGGACTCAGATACCGGTGCCCATATTCAGAAGACTTCCGCTTATGTAAGAATCATAGTGGAAGGACTTAAGAAGAAGGGATATTATGTCGAGAAGATTACTCCAAAGTTCATATCAGACGTGGTAAGAAGTGCGCCGCTTCATGACGTGGGCAAGATCAACATACCGGATAATGTCCTTAATAAGCCGGGCAAACTTACACCTGAAGAATATGAGATTATCAAGACACATACCACAGCCGGCAAGCTTATCATGGAGAAAGCAATAAGTACGGTTAAGGGTGAGAACTACCTTAAGGAAGCAAGGAATATGGCGGCATATCACCACGAGCGTTGGGACGGCAAGGGTTATCCCGAAGGTTTGCACGGGGAGGTCATTCCGCTTTCGGCTCGTATTATGGCAGTTGCTGATGTTTTTGATGCATTGACATCGCCCAGAGTATATAAGCCTGCTTTTGAACTAAGCAAGGCTTTGGAGATGATACAGGAGGGATCGGGAACACAGTTCGATCCCAAGTGCGTTGAAGTTTTGATGGATTCTCTTCCCGAAGTGAAAGCGATTCTTAACAAATACAATCAGATTGTATAGTCGGAGGTTGTCACGTGTTGACGATTCGCAGTAAGAAAAAGTGCATAGCGGCATTAATGGCAACCGTATGTGTGCTGTCGGCAGGATTATACGGCATCAAAGCCGAAGCGGCTGAAAATGCTAAGCCGGCTGAAAAAGCAGATGTTTATGGCAAGCACGGAGGAGGCTATGCGGTTACCGGGCAACTTTCGGGAGCCGGATACATGGCCAAGCTTTATGATGCTTCGAACGGGTTGCCCACATCGGATGCCAATTATATCTTCTGTGCCAGCGACGGATATATATATGTCGGAGGATACAGTGGTATTCTGCGCTATGACGGAATAACCTTCGAAAGACTTGATTCTTCCGACGGACTTACAAGCGGAAGAGTTATTTATGAGGATGACCGTAACAGGCTTTGGGTCGGAACCAACGACAACGGCGTGGTCGTACTGGACGGGAACGAGAGGAAGAGATATACGGATGAGGACGGACTCCCTTCATCTTCCATCCGTACCTTTGTGCAGGGAAGCGACGGCAACATGTATATCGGTTCGACGAGCGGCATATCTTTTGTCAATGAAGAGGGAACGCTTTACAGACTGGATGACGAGAGGCTTAATAACGAGACGGTCCTTCGTCTTGTGGCGGATTCGCGCGGGGAGATATACGGCAACACCAATAACGGAGCAGTCTTTTCGATAAAGGACGGAGAGGTTACGGCTTTTTATACAAGTGAAGAACTTGAGGTAGAGACGATATCCACAGTATATGCAGATCCCAATGAGCCCGGAAGGATATATATAGGTACCAATTCGGATGTGTTGTATTACGGAAGGCTTGGAGATAAGAAAGACAGGTTAAAAAGAATAAATGTGTCTCCTGCCGATTCAATCTATTGGATCACTTCGGCCTGCGGAAGGATATGGATCTCGGCCGAGAACGTTACGGGATACATAGATGAGAGGGATTATTTCCAGGTTCTTGAAAATATCCCGATGAATAATTCAATAGATATGCTCACGTCGGATTACCAGGGCAATCTGTGGTTTGCTTCTTCAAGACAGGGTGTCATGAAGGTCGTGACGAGTAACTTCAGGGATATAACCGAAGGCGCCGGTCTTACTACCGGAACCGTCAATACGACATGTATAAGCAACGAACTGATATACATCGGTACGGATACGGGCCTTTATATACTGGACAGACACTTAAGACCGAATACCACTGAACTTACCGAATATCTTAAGGGTACAAGAATACGTTGTATCACGGAAGATGATTCGGGCAATCTGTGGTTCTCGACTTATACCAACGATCTTGGTCTGGTCTGCCTGACATCCGAAGGAGAGATTGTTTCCTATACGAAAGAGACAGGCCTGCCCGATAACAGAGTCAGAGGAATGGTAACGGCCAAAGACGGATCGATACTTGTCGGAACCAACGGAGGTCTGGCAGTTATTAAGGACGGTAAGATCACAAAGACGGTCGGAGCCTCGGATGTAATAAGCAATACGGTATTTTTGACCATATGCGAAGGTGAGAACGGAGAAGTATATGCCGGCTCAGACGGAGACGGTATATATGAGATAGACGGAGATGATGCAAGAAAGATCGGCAAAAGGGACGGTCTTACAAGTGATGTCATCCTTAAGATGAAGTGGGATGAAGTCAGGGGTGTGTATTGGATCATTACCTCGAACTCAATAGAATATATGAAGAAAGGAAGGATTTATAATGTAGATTCCTTCCCTTATAACAATAACTTCGATATCTTCTGGGATAATGACGATAATCTGTGGATATTGTCTTCGATGGGTATATATTGTCTAAGTGCCGAAGATGCAATAAATAATAAGGTGGCCGATTACAGACTGTATACCATAGCCAACGGACTTCCGAGTGCACCTACGGCCAATTCATTCAGTGATATGGATGACAAGGGCAATCTGTATGTATCGGGAAGGACAGGTGTGTGCGAGGTCAACATCAACAGATTCTTTGAGCAGGAATCGCAGATAATAACGGGAATCAAGTCAGTCACATGCAATGAAGGATATATATATCCGGATAAAGACGGAGTGTATACCTTACCTGCGGATGCGGGTCGAATACAGATTGCTTTATCCATTCTTGACTATACAATGACCAATCCTTTGGTTCATGCCTACCTCGAGGGTACCGATGAACCGGGTATCATAAGCGAGCAGAGTAATTTAACACCTCTTGAATATACGAACTTAAAGTACGGTGATTATACACTTCATATTCGTGTGCTTGATAAGGCCACAAGGAATGTATATCAGGATGCCAAGTTCAGAATCAAGAAGACTCCGAAGATTATGGAACTGTTGATCATAAGGATACTTTTCCTTCTTATCCTGGCTCTTACGGCAGGCTTCATAGTATGGAGATTCATGAGATCGACTGTCATCAGAAGGCAGTATGATGAGATACGTCAGGCCAAGGACGAGGCGGAGAGAGCCAACAGTGCCAAGTCAAGATTCCTGGCCAATATGTCTCATGAGATAAGAACTCCCATCAATACCATCATGGGTATGAATGAGATGGTATTACGAGAGGATGCGACGGGTGTTCCTAAGGGATACTTCATGTCCGTTATCAACTATGCTTTGGATATACGTAATGCATCTGAATCTCTCTTAAGCCTCATCAACGACCTTCTTGATATGTCAAAGATAGAATCGGGCAAGATGCATCTTGTTGAACAGGAATATGATGTTCAGGATATGTTAAGACAGATCGTATCCATGATCAGAGTAAGAAGCAACGAAAAAGACCTGATGTTTGATGTGGTTGTGGATGAGATTATGCCCAAGCGTCTTTACGGAGATATGGGCAAGATCAAGCAGATCGTGCTTAACCTTCTTACAAATGCCGTTAAGTATACCGAAAAAGGCGGATTTGAACTCAATGTCTATATGGACTCAAGACATGATGATACATGTGAGCTTAAGTTCTCCGTTAAAGATACCGGAATAGGTGTTAAGGAAGAAGACATGGAGAAACTCTTCACGGCCTATGAGAGACTGGATGAAGAGAAGAACAGCGGTATTCAGGGAACGGGACTCGGTCTTGACATTTCAAGGCGATTTGCGGAACTTATGGGCGGTACGTTGGTCTGTGAGAGTGTATACGGCGAAGGTTCCGAATTTATTCTTACCGTAACGCAGAAGATAGTGGATCCCACGCCTCTTGGTATATTTGTTGAACATGATGAGAATGCCGCTAAGGGGCCTTATGTTCCTAAGTTTATAGCACCCGATGCAGACGTATTGGTAGTCGATGATAATCCGATGAACCTTAACGTGATTAAGGGACTGCTTAAATCGACCAAGGTTTATGTTACGACGGCTACAAGCGGAGAAGAGGCCCTTGATAAGATCAAGGAGACCAATTTCAATATTGTACTCTTAGATCATATGATGCCCGGAATGGACGGCATAGAGACGGTGGCGGAGATAAGGAAGATAGATAAGGATCTCCCGGTATATGCCCTTACTGCCAACAGTACTGCGGGCGAGGATTTCTACATAGAGAAGGGATTCAACGGCTATCTTGCAAAGCCTGTTGAGAGTGAGACTTTGGAGAAGACCATCATGCGTCATCTGCCGGAGGAGATGATGTTAAAGCCTGAGGCTGAGACCGAGACGGAAGAACTTGAAGAGATTCCGGATAACTTATCATGGCTTAATGACACCGAAGGAATCTCTGTCGAAGACGGCGTTAAGTATTCGGGAGGAATAAGCAATTTCTTATTCTCACTCAACCTATTTTACGATACGATTGATGAGACAGCCAAGGTCATTAAAGATGCTTATGACAGTGGCAATTTAAGACTTTATACTATAAAGGTTCATGCGCTTAAGAGTTCTGCACGTATTATAGGTGCGGCAGCACTTTCATCGCTTGCCGAAAGTCTGGAAGATGCGGGTAATCGCTCCGATACGGCATTTATAGATGAGAATACCCCTAAGCTTCTTAAAGACTATGCGGCATATAAGGAGAAGCTTGCCGGCATTAAGCAGGATGATCATGCCGATGATGACAAGGAGATGATATCTGAGGCAGACCTTAAGGATGCCTATTCGGCTCTTGCGGATGTAATACCTCAGATGGATTATGATTCGGTTGAGATGATAATCGAGCAGCTTGGAGAATATAAGCTGCCTGCCGAAGATAAAGAGAAAGTCGATAAACTTGCATCAAAGCTTAAGAGCTTTGACTGGGACGGAATGGAAGAATTGTTAGGATTGTAAAGAAGAGGAAGGAAAGATTATGGTAAGCAGTCATATGATCGTTACGGGTGAAAAGGAGTCATTCATCGTCAGGACGCTTATAAAGAAAGCACAGGATTCGGGAACTGAGTGTAAGTTCGTGCCTTGGACGGTTAATGATATCCACGCATCATTTGATGAAGCTGAACTTATTGTTCTTTTTATGGAAGATGACACTAAGCCAAAGGGAGAAGTTATACACTTCCTTTCAGACAATATGGAAGAGAAGGGTAAGATGCTCATACTTATCGGCGAGCAGAATGACATCAATTATGTTTGTGATAAGATGCCCGGAGACATAATATACAAGACCTTTACAAGACCCGTTGACAATGCGGAATATTCGGCCGCTGTTAAGGAGTACTTTGAAAAGATGCACTCCGGCGAATTCAAAAAGAGCATACTTATCGTGGATGACGATCCGAACTATTTATCCCTTGTAAGACAGTGGCTTAAGGGAACATATAAGGTTAACATGGTCAATTCCGGACTGCAGGCCATTAAGTTTTTGGGCAAGAATAAGGTAGATCTTATTCTGCTTGATCATGAGATGCCTGTCACGAGCGGACCTCAGGTACTTGAGATGTTAAGAAGCGATGAGGAGACCAAGTCAATCCCCGTAATGTTCCTTACCGGCAAGAGTGATAAGAACAGTGTAATGGAGGTTGTGGCGCTTAAGCCCGAAGGATACTTCCTTAAGACGATTGAAAAAGAAGAATTGCTTGAAAAACTGCAGGAGTTCTTTATTCTCCATAAGAAATGATGATTAACCGATTATAAGATCCGGGAGTTTACAGATGTTTGGATTTATCAGAGAGCATCAAATGAATATAATGCTGGCACTGTGTGCAATCTGTGCATTTATGGGTGTTATGCTTGGCTTTACGCGATTCCTTCCAAAGAAGAGAAAGTGGATACTTATCGGTATGGAAGTTATTGCGACCCTTCTGCTGGGCTTTGACCGTGCAGCATATACCTATTCGGGGGATGTAAGCCGTTTGGGATTTGTTATGGTCAGATTGTCCAACTTTATGGTGTTCTTCTTAACCTCTGCCATCGTATTGAACTTTAATCTGTATCTTATGGATTTGATTGCGAGTTCGGGTGAAAAAAGTGACTCGATCAAGAGGCTGACTTTTGTAAGTGTCGGTGCGGTTTTGGGTATGCTGCTCGTAATCTTTTCTCAGTTTACGGGTTTGCTGTATTCATTTGATGCCCAGAATCATTATCAAAGAGGTCCGGGATTTTTGCTTAACTATATTATTCCGGTCATCTGCCCGATCATTCAGTTTACCGTGATATGCAAGTATAAGAAATGCTTCAGTCGTCTTATATACGTATCGCTTCTTTTGTATATATTTGTTCCGATAATCGTCGGAATCGTACAGATATTCACATACGGCATATCGATAGTCAATATGGCCATGGTCCTGGTATCGGTAAGTCTTTATATCTTTACTTATCTTGATATTAATGATGAAGTTGAAAGAGCACACGAACTGGAGGTAAGGAATCTGCAGAGTGAACATGAGAGCATGAAGCGTCTGTTTGATCAGACCGCCACGGCTTTTGTGACTGCATCCGAGAAGAGGAATGAGTACCTTACCGGACACTCAAAAAGGGTTGCCGATGTTGCATATAAGATTGCAAAGGCAGCAGGCAAGAATGATGAAGAGTGTGATGAAGTGTATTATTCTGCGCTGCTTCATAATATCGGTGTCATTGATCTTCCCGACAGTCTTATGAATAAACTGGAGACGATATCCGAAGAGGAATTTGAGAAGATTAAAGAAAAGCCTCTGTTTTCCAGTGAGATTGTATCAGGCATATCGGAATACCCTTTCCTTGCTCAGAGTGTTAAGTACTGTTATGAAAAATATGACGGTTCCGGATATCCGGAGGGACTTAAGGGCAGGCTGATTCCTGAGATTTCAAGAATAATCTCTGTTGCGGATGCATATGACATGATGACATCAAGAACAGAGAAAAGAAGTGCGATGCCGCCGGCTATCGTAAGAGAGGTATTTGTCAAGGAAGCGGGACAGCAGTATGATCCTGCATTTTCCGACATCATGGTTCAGCTAATTGATTCGGGAACGCTTAACAAAGTCGATGCCGAAGAAGCAAAACTTGAAAGCGAACTTGAATGTAATGAATACAGAGATGCGGTATCCGTGGGTATATGTGTGGAGCAGAATGTTTCAAAAGTAAGTTTTGACTGCAGGAAAGATAAAGGTGAAAATGTTGAATTCTCCGCACCTTCGATCATACTTTTTGATTCATATGATAAGCGGATGCACAGCGACGCCAACTCCATAGAGACTTTCGGATATCTTGAATACGGAGAACTGTGGTTTGACGGACACCATGTATCCACGGCATCAAGGAACATGAAAGTCACGGTTAACGAAGTTAAACATGACACAGGTGTTGGCAGATTGCTGCATGATAAGAATCTTGAACATTATGAGATTGTTGCCTCAAGATATGAGGATCATATGTCATTAAAGCTTATCGGACCGGAAAAAGAGACTGACATAATAGTTGCACTTCCTGACAGAAGTAAAGCGTCTTATATAGGCCTTACCGGAGAGCATTGCACATTGCTTAACATTAAGAATGTTCAGACGGAAGAAAAGATTGGTGAAGGAGATATTGAGAGGATCTGCGATGCGGTAAGTTACATAGACAGGCTTGAGTCTGATTCACCGAATGTTCAGATTGACCGTACGCGTTCGTTATCGACAGAAGCGGTGGAGGTTAAGAATGGACTGCGTATTGAATTCTATTCGATGAGTCTGCCTACATCCAATCTTGTATGGCATTGCCCTTATATCGTCTTATTCTATTCCGATGATAAAAAGGTCGGAGGAGATGGCTATAAGGAATATGCTCTTATCAAGCTAAACGGCGAAGTGTCCGGAGAAGAGGAATTTGCCCATAACAGCTTCTCTATGAAGAGAGGTGAGGAATTCGCCGGTTGGAGCGAATGGAAAGAGCTTAACAAAAAGGGAATAGAATGCCGTGTAGACTTTACAAAGCATGGCGATAAGGTGACGGTAATCACCAAAAATCTCGGTATAGCGATAGAGAATACCACTACGATCATTGACGGCAACCATAAAGTATATGTTGCGCTTACCGGTGATCAGGTAGCTCTTACGGATATAAGAATCAGAGAATAACAGGGAACAGTAACATACAAAAGTGAAAGATAGAACCCAAAAGAGTAAAGATAATACAACAGATAATACCGTAAAAGTCAAAAAGCGCGGGCTTAAGCATGCTGACACGGACAGGGTGATTCGTTGGGACAGACTCGACAATACAGCCAATCTTTTCCCTGCGATTGCCGGCGAGAACATGACAAATGTGTACCGTATAAGCGTGACGCTTTTTGAAGATGTGGATCCCGTGCTTCTGCAGCAGGCACTTGATATTGTCCTTCCCAAAATAGACGGATTCAATGTCAGACTTCGCAAGGGCTTTTTTTGGTATTACTTTGAGGAGAACGGCAAGCCCGCCCCTACAGTTGAGAAAGAGCATACCTTCCCCTGCAGATATATAAGACCCAATCTTAATCACAGCTATCTGTTCAGGGTATCCTATTACGGTAAGAGGATCAATCTTGAGGTCTTCCATGTCTTGACCGACGGCATGGGCGGCATCAATTTCTTAAGAGAACTTACATATCAGTATTTAAGGCTTAAGCATGATGAACTTAAGACGGATAAGGACAGCCTTACATCCGATACTTCGCTTAATCTTGATGACAGCTTTGTAAGAAACTTTAAAAAGAGCAGACCCAGAGGTTTTGAAAGAAAGAGAGCGTATCTGATAAAAGGAGAGAAACTTCCTGACGGAGAGTTGGGTCTTATGCACGGATATATGCCGATAGATAAGCTTAAGGAAGTTGCTTCGGGATATGGAGTGTCCGTCAATACTTATCTTGTGGCATGTTTTGCATACAGTGTATACGTGACATGCCTTAAAAAGGGTCCTTCCGATAAAGCCATAAGAATAGCGGTTCCGGTTAATTTAAGACCATACTACGACTCTATAACCACGAAGAATTTCTTTATGATGGTATCTGCGGAATTCCATCCGGATGAGAAAGAATACGACTTTAAAGAGGTACTTGAAATAATTGATAAGAGCTTAAAAAGTCAGATCAACAAAGAGCATCTGGAGGATCTGTTCTCTTACGGGGTTGCGAATCAGCAGAATATCTGGTTAAGGATATTCCCGCTTCCGATTAAGAGTATTGCCATGAGGATAGTGTATAATCAGTCCGCTTTGGCCAATACAACGACCGTAACCAATATCGGCAAGATAAAGGTTGATGATATATACGAGCCTTATATAGAGAGGTTCCATGCCAATATCGCGATGTCCAAGGGACAGTTCTTAAAGGGAACGATATGTGCATTCAGAGATGAATATGTATTCACGTTCAGTACGATCTTATCCGACACTTCGGTTGAGAGAGTATTCTTCAGGCATATAGCCGAAGAGGGCGTGGATGTTAAGATAGAGACTAACGGAGTATTTGTTAATCAATGAGTAAGTGCGTTAAATGCGGAGTAGATATACTGGACGCTTCCTGTGAATGTCCGTTATGCCATTCCGTAATTGAGGAGAATGACAATAAAGATATATATCCGGATGTGGCCGTAAGTGCAAGGAAGTTACGCTTTATAGAAAGGCTGGTTCTTTTTATATCATTCGTAACAATGATGGCTTTAATACTTGCCAATATCCTCGGACACCCTTTTGTGGTATGGACGGTCATAATAGGATTAATACTTGTGTATGTCAATACCGCTCTTCGCATGGGAATAACCGGAAGAGTTGGATACCAGTCCAAGACATTGTGGCTTACGTTTATAGCGGTGGCAATCCTTATAGGTATTGATGCACTCACGGGCTTTATAGGGTGGTCGCTAAGCGTAATAGTACCGTCGTCGGTAATGTTACTCAGCCTAATCACTTTTTTATTAATGTTTATCAACATGCGGAACTGGCAGAGTTATATACCGCTTGAGATATTCCTGGTGGTATTGTCGGTGTTTATGCTGATCCTCAGTCTGGTAGGTGTGGTCACTTACCCGAATATCATATATATTGCCCTGATGGTATCCGTACTTTTGTTATCGGGGACTCTGATTCTCGGAGGAGACAGGGCTAAGAGAGAGTTATACAGAAGGTTCCACATATAGAAAGAATAGGAGGTGTCATACCATGGATATGAAATGTCAGGAAAAGATCAAAGAGTTGCGTATGCTTACCGGGATGAACAGAAGAGAGTTCTGTGATTTCTTCGGAATCTCATATCGTACCGTTACGGAATGGGAAAGAGACAACAGACATGCTCCTGAGTATGTATTAAGACTCCTTGAGTATTATATCAAGGCAGAGGGCCTTGATAAGAAGAAAGGTAAGAATGCAAGGTAAAGCGGTATCCGAAGGTATAGCCATCGGAGTATTAACTGTATACAGAAAGCATATCAGGACCGGAAGCATAACGGGACACCTTGGAAGCGTTGATGAGATAAGCAGATTCAATTCGGCCAGGGCTGAAGCCGTAAAGCAGTTGGAACAGTTAAGGGATACGGCAACGAAGGAAGGCAATAATGTGAATGTTGCCCTGCTTAATTCCTATCTTGTCATGGCACAGGATCCCGCCTATGTTGAGGCAGTTGAGAAGCGTATCAGGGAGAATCCGCTCCCGGCCGAAGTCGCCGTTGAGAAGACAAGAGACAGTATCTGCAGGCTTTTTTCATCTATGGATGATGAATACATGCGTGCCAGGGCAGAGGATATCAGTGATATAAGTGACAGGGTGTTAAGAATCTTAATGGGTCAGAATCATCCTGTTGTCAGTGTGCCCGACGGTAAGGTAATATTGCTTGCGGATGACCTTACGCCGAGCGAGACGATGCAGCTTGATAAGGACAGTATCCTGGCCTTTGTTACAAGACGAGGCTCTAATCTGTCCCATACCGCCATCCTGGCGCGTTCGATGAATATACCGGCCATAGTGGCACTTGATTATCCGTCGGATTGTGACGGTAAGATGGCCATTGTCGATGCTTATTCGGGTACGCTTATTATTGATCCTACAGAAGCCGAGCTTGATTCTTACCGTAAGAGAAAAGAAGAACTTGAGTTAAGAGAGAAGACTCTGGCGGCTCTTAAGTCTGAGGAGTGTATGACACTGGACGGTAAACATATCGGACTTATGGCCAATGTCGGAAGTATAGAGGATATTAAGAAAGCCGTGGAATACGGGTGTGAAGGTATAGGTCTGTTCAGATCGGAACTGTTTTATTTGGACAGGGATGATTATCCTTCGGAAGAAGAGCAGTTTAAGGCCTATGTTGAGGCCGTACACATGCTTGACGGCAAGGAACTCATAGTCAGAACAATAGATATAGGTGCTGACAAGCAGGAGCCTTATATGCAGTTTAAGCATGAGGATAATCCGGCCATGGGCATGAGAGCGGTCAGATATTGCCTCGGACATAAGAATGTGTTCAGTACACAGCTTAAGGCAATAATGAGAGCCGCGGTTTACGGACCGGTATCGATATTGATCCCTATGCTTATCTCAATAGAGGAAGTATGGCAGGTACGTTCAGTTATAGCCGAGGCCAAGACCGAGCTTGACAGAGAAGGTAAAGAATACAGGGAATGCAGACTGGGTGCGATGATAGAGACCCCGGCGGCTGCGGTGATATCGGATCTTATGGCCAAGGAAGTTGATTTCTTCTCAATAGGAACCAATGACCTGACTCAGTATACTCTTGCGGTAGACAGGCAGAATACCGCCCTTGAATTTATATGCGATTACCATCATCAGGCAATATTACGCCTGTTGAATACAATAATATCCAACGCTCATGATAACGGTAAAAAAGTTTGTGTCTGTGGAGAACTTGCCGCCGATACGACATTCACCGGCGATCTGCTTAGAATGGGTGTAGATGAATTATCCGTTGCCCCCGGCAGCTTACTTAAGGTTAAGCAGGCTGTAAGAGGCAGCAGAATAAAGGTTTAGTTCTTAAGCCATAACCCGACTGTGAGAACACCGTAGTTGGGTGTGGCTGTTATCATTAATGGCTTGTCGTAAGGATTTGCAAACTTAAAGTCAAGCCTTGTTCCGTCAATGGTTGCGTCCATACCTGCGGGAATGTAGGTAACGGGCAGCCCGTGTTCATGTCTTTCCAAAGCAGGAATACCTGCTGTCAGTGTACATGCGTACAGTGTCGAAGATACCTGGCATATTCCGCCGCCGATACCCTTTGAATGCTCTTTCTGAACAAATATGGGGCCTGCCACGTAGCCGTTCTCTACGGTACGGGGAAGGATTGTATGGGTAAAGGAGAATACGTCTCCCTTATTAAGTACGACTCCGTTGATTCTGTTGGCAGCGAGTGTAATGTTGTTGGCACGGGGCAGACTGTCGTCATATTTGGTTGAATATACGGCTAAAATCGTATATCCCGTGGTGTCCGGCAAAATCTCACCTCTTACCGGCTGAGGTATATAAGCGCCTGCTGCTATCAAAGCGGCTCTTTTCTGCATCTCAGCATCGGCAATTGCAGCCTGTTCGGCAGCAGCCTGCTTGGCAGCCGCAACTCTCTGCTCCTCAATCTTACGCTCCTCGGCTTCCTTCTGTGCTTTGATTACCTCGGAAGGTATATATCCAGAACCTGATGATGCGGATGATACTGATGAAGAAGACGAAGATGAAGAACCTGTATTGGCCGCAAATACGGGAAGGGATGCCGATGAAACGGCACAGGTAAGTATAAGTGCCGTGGCAGTCGCTCTGTATAATGCGCTAAATCGTTCTTTCAACATATTAATTTCCTCTGACTCTTAAAAGAGAAAACAATCATCAGTTACCGGCTACTGTGCCTAAAACCTTGGAAGCATAAGTGATGTAACTCACCTTGCTGTGTATAACCTGAATCTTAAGGCTCATATCGCCTGCCTTATATATATATTCGTTACCATTCACTTCATAATCCGTTCCGTATATTGATTCCATATCTTCAAGAGATGAACCGATATAAAGTCCTTCGGGTGTTCCGGTAAGGTCATCCGTAAGATATACGGCAGAAACCATGTCGCCGGCTTCGGAAGGATAAGTATCTATCTCGAAGTGTCCGTATGTATACATCTTATCAAGACCGTCGAAAGCACAGCTCTTGGCTTCGAAGTAACTGTCTGCTTCACCGAGTGATGCAAGTACTGTCTCCATCGGCATATCGACTGATACGTCAATTGCACCTGAGGATGTCTCGGCATGATATATATATCCGCCGTCTGTTGTTACAGGAGCAGCCTCTTTAACAGCTTCTGTGCTTTCCTCTGCAACTTCTTCAGTATCTGCAACTGCGGTATCTGTGGCTTCTTTCTCGATACGCTTGACATCATCCGAAGATGAACCGCATGCCGTGAGCATTGCCGCAAGTATTGCTGTAGCGGCTATAAGTGATAAAACTCTGCTAAATTTTCTCATAATATCCTCCAATCGGACCCATGTCCGTAACAACCGAAAACATAAATCTTCTTCGGTAGATTTACATTCTATCACAATAATTCTCTGTATGCACCCTTCAATTTGCCGAAATCCATGACACATGCACGGGATAAAACAGATAAAACGTCCAAAAATCTGCCGTCAGGCAGCCATTCATCCGCGATTACCGACAGTTCGGTACAGCCTAAGATAATGACTTCGGCGCCTTCTTCACGCAGCTCCACGGCAACGGCTCCGAATTTATCCTGCTCTATCGGCTTTCCGCCCTTGACGTCATTATATATAAGATCCATTACATATTTCTGTGCCTTGGCTGAAGGGACAACGGCTGAAATTCCGTGCTCTGAAAGAGATTTGTTGAATATTCCGGACTTTATCGTGCCATCGGTTGCCATTATTCCGACCCTGCTTACCCCTTTAGACTTAAGATAGTCTGCGCTAAGAAGCACACCGTCAAGTACAGGAATAGAGGTATTCTTTGCAATCTCATCCCTGAAAAAGTGCGCGGTAACACAGGGGATAGCTATCTCATCCACGCCGGCACCCTCAAGTATTCTGCACGCTTCAATTATGGCAGGTGCAGGATTATCCTTGCTGTGGTCTAAGATATATGCGGTCCTGTCGGGTATCGTGGGGCAGTGTTCCACAACCATGTGGATGTGCTCCTGGTCGCAGGATGCATCCGTCATATCGATTATTCTTTTCATGAAGCTGACTGTGGCCATCGGGCCGAGTCCGCCGATTATTCCGAGTTTGTTCATACGTATATTCCTATTGGATTCCGGGGAATCTTCCGTGGTCATATATGTGTGAATTACCATGGGTGACTGAATATGCCGTTATTGTTGCATCATCCATGTATAAGAAATCACCGCCGCCTATTCTGGGAGTCGTATCAAAATGTCTCCAGCCTTCGCCTAAATCCACGAGATTCCAGAAGTGTATGATTCTTAAAGGATAAGTATCTATGATCATGTTCTTGATACCGAGCACATCAAACATTGCCTTACATGAGCAGCAGTATGAGTAGCAGTCGCCCTTGTGCAGCGCAAGCCCGTAGTATGCAGCCTTAAGCCAGTCGTCCTTATTGTCGGACTCGGTATAAGCCATATTCTTCTTAACGTACCAGTATATGGCCGAGATCTTCTCATAATCCGTCATAGTAGGATTTGTGATCCTTGCCACGGTCTGTGAAGCAAGCGCATATACGGTTGCCTCATCGTAATGTTCCTCTATGATTGTAAGTGAGACAGGTATCTCCGTGGTATTGCCCGCTCTGTCCGTGGCAGAGTAGACGATCGGATATGTTCCGAGTTCCTTGGGATTGACACTGTCTGCTTCTATTTTAAGTACGATATCCTCGTCGCAGTTATCCGTAACGGTTATTCCGTCCCTGTAACTTATGGGATAGTTCTGCATGATCGTGATATCCTTTGCACCGGTTATTACGGGAGCCTCCGTATCCTTTGCAAGCGTAAGTACCGATACGGCCTCGGCGGTATTGCCGCCCATATCCGTAGCAACGACTGTCACTTCATATGTTCCTTCATTATCAAAAGAAGGCTCTTCTTTGAAACTGTAAGTGAGTTCCGTTAAATCCTCAGCCGTCTCAATAAGACTTTCCGGAGTTATGTTCGAGGTCGTGAAGCCCTCAAAATTCTTTACCGTTATTACGGGAGCAACTGTATCTTCTATCACAAGCTTTGATTCATATGTACCGCCTGCAAGCTTGATGCTTACGGGATATTCTCCGGGAATGAGCGTATCTATGGAATCTGCTGATGTAAGAAGTACGGCACCGTTATTCTCTGCACCCATCTCATCAAGCAGATATGCATCCACCGAAGGGAATTCCTCGCCGGCCTCTATCGTCACGCTGCTGTGAACGGGGATTATTGTAAGTGAGCTTTCATATGTTGTCTGATTGCCTGACGTATCTGTCAAAAGAAGCGACACTTTGCTTTCGCCGCCCTTGGTGTAATCGGGTTCGTCAACGAACGCCGCGGTCACTTCGGTCACATCCGTAATATTAGTAAGGAAGTCTTCGGGTGAAGCGCTTGCCCCAAACTCAAGTGTAACGGGTACGGTTTCGGCTGTGGGAGCCGTTGTATCCTCTACGGTTAAAACGGAGTTATACGTATAGAAGCCGGATGCAAGAGCAACATTATAATCTCCGGGCACCTTTGTATCTACTGAAGATATGTCAAAGCCATCCGCAAAGAATACTTCTTTATAAGGGTCTTTGGCGAAATCCGCAGGAGTGACTTCAACATCACCCGCCTCTATAATGGCATGAGAATATACCCTTCCTGTATAATCCGTATACACAAAATATCCGCCGACACCAAGACCTGCGAGCAGCGTTATGAGTAATACCGCTACAAGTACGCCGTGTCCGCGTTTCTTTGCCTTGCCATGCTTTCCGTGTTTACCGTGCTTTTTATGCTTACGCTTTTTCTTATGTTCGCTTCGTGCAAGGAAATCATTTATATCATCATCTGATGACTCCGTAACAGGCTCACCGGAATCTTCCGCCTCATACGATTCATCCGAATCTTCGTCATTATATTCCTCTTCGGACGCTTCGTCTGCCTGATTGAAATCCTCCTCGTCCGCATCGTCAAAAACTTCTTCCTCTGCAGCATCCTCGGAGATTTCTTCGTTGTCCAGATCGATTATCTCCATATCTTCATCAATCCTGCTCATTTTTCTCCCTTTGTGTTAAATCTATACGCTTAAAGAAAACTCTTCGCATAACATGGTCACAGTCATGACTATCATAAGATAATCAATTTCGTATGCACCCATGAGTTTGAAGTCTTCCTGTCTGTAATCCTGTCTCATTCTGCTGATAAAGTCGGGATTAAATATTCCGTACTTCTTTATTTGAGAATCATCGATAAATTCCTCAATCTTTGTATTCTTTATAAGAGTTGACATGCCCTGTGCCTGGAAGGGGAACTTTACTCTCTTAAGAATCGGCTCTGGAACGATACCCGCACCGGCTTTTTTGAGTATATATTTCTCGTTCGTACCGTTGATCTTGTATTCATCCGGTATCTGTCTTACGAAATCCAAAAGTTTCGCATCAAGGAAGGGATGTCTGCCCTCTACCGAATGCGAGAAGAACATGTGGTCACCGTGCTCGATAAGCAGATGATCCGACAGACGAAGCTTATAATCTATGTAAGATCTTCTCTTGGCATCGCTTAAGCCCTCGACCTTTTTGATATCAATAGGGCTTTCCTTAAGTGCCGAGAAGTTCTCAAGATCGGCCGCAAACTCAGGTGCATAAACCTGCTTATGTACCTTACGGATATCCGAATGTATTCTTTCGTATCTGAAGTACTTATCGCCCCAAAGGTGTTCATTGTACTTAAGCTCTTCCTCGGACATGCTGCCTCTCTGCATACCGCGGAACATATCAAGCATATATCCCACATAACCGCAGAAGAATTCATCCGAGCCCTGACCCGTAAGTACGGCCTTGGCGGGAGATCCCTGTACAAGTGAGCTTAAAAGGAATGCCGCAGCGTCATAGCTTTCCTTGACTGCGGATTCCGTGTGATGAATAACCTTCCTGAGATTCTCGTATATGCTTTCATCGGTTACGGGAACCGAATAGTGTGTAGACTTAACGCAGTCCTTGACCATCTTCTGGAACTTGCTCTCATCCAGTTCGTCGGTACCGATTTCTGCGGAAAAAGAGTAGTAGCTGTTAAGCAGGAACTTTCCGATGTAACATGCCACAAGCGAACTGTCCAGACCGCCGGATATATAGAATCCGATCGGAACATCGGCTTCGAGTCGTCTTGCAACGGCGTCCTTAAAAAGCGACTTAACGTTCTCGACGTAGTATTCCTCACCTTTATCTTCTATGTCCTCAGAATAGATCATATCCCAGAACTCGATGTCCTTAAATTCATCTCCCTTGCCGAAACTTAAGATGTGTCCTGCCCTGAGTGCATGCACACCTTCAAAGAATGTGGTGGGAGATACGATGCCCGGGAAGTTCATAAGCTGATCGACAGCTTTCATATTAAGCTTTCTGGGTACACCGGGATATTCAAGGATGGCCTTGATCTCGGAACCAAATATGACACGCCCGTCATATATTGTATAGTAAAGAGGGCAGATGCCCACCTGGTCTCTTATAAGGAATAAACGGTCAATCTTTGCATCATATAAGGCGATGGCAAACTGTCCGTTAAGATACTTGGGAAAATCAAGTCCGTACTCATCATACATATGAGGGATAACTTCAACATCGGTACGTGTTCTGAACACATAACCCTTGGCCATGAGTTCATCCCTTAATTCATTGTGGTTGAATATCTCTCCGTTGCAGACCATAACAACGCTCTTATCGCCGTTGTATAAAGGCTGCATTCCACCTTCAAGATCGATAAAGCTCAGTCTCTGAAAGCCCAATGCTACTTCTTTATCAATCACGCTTCCGCTCCCGTCGGGTCCTCTGTGAGCAATTGCTTTCATCATATTGCCAAGGACTTCTTCAGAGAAGGCATGAGTATTTTCTTTATTATATATTCCGCATATTCCGCACATCTTATTCTCCGCCGGATGAAATAATCGTCCGGTTTAACTTATTGTATATTGTAGAGTTTCTTCTGATACTCTATCTCGTCATTATAATCCTGTATCTTCTGATCCCATGAAGCCGACAGAGCAGCATCGCTTCTTCTGTCGGGAACATTAAACTCGTTTTGCAGTATGGGACCAATATAATCCGCACACTTTACGGCACCGCTTAAGTTCATATGAAGACCGCCGTCGTATGTGTCCGTGTTATAATCTATACCTATCTCATCTGCCACGTCAAGGAAATTAATGTATTTAATGCTATATTTGTCGGCATAGGCCTTAACCTGCTCATCCCATTCGGGATACCAGTAGGGGTAAAGGCTCGGTGCCTTGATAAATAAAAGCTGTATATTGTTCTCTTCACAGCATGTTCTTATCTTGTCCAGATATTCCCATGCTTTGTCTCCGAAACTGTAGTCTCCCAAAGGCTTTGCAGGCGGAATGTTCTCGGCCGGAAGAGCATCGACTCTCATATAGTAGCCGTTGTGTGTAACCTTTTTGTGCTTAAACATATATTCAACATCGGTTGAAGTAAGCTCGTTCCATCTTGAATGGTATCTGAGTATCGGGAATACATATTCTATAAGATGCTCATCTCCGGTGTTCGAAGCCTTGATACAGCCGAGCTTATACTTTGACCATTTCATTCCGTCTATGGTCATTCGGTTATATGCTTCGCTTCTTGACTCGTCAAACTGTAGTGACTGTATGTTAAATACAACCACATCGGGCTTGTTGTATCTTATCGTATCTTCAAGCAGATAATAAGACTGGAAGATATACTGCTCGGCACTTCCTCTTATATAACTGTTGATTCCGTAGTTCTCCCATAAGGTAACGGGAGAGAAGTTCTCATATACCTCGCAGTCCCCGATGAATATTACGTTAAAATCCTTTGACTTCTCATCATAATATTCCGATACCATACCGCCTTCCACGATATCGTCGACATATTTGGGCATAAGCAGTCTCTGTGCAAGGAAGAGAATGCCAAGCACTATGATTACCGATATGCATGCAATTGTAATGTTTTTAGCCTTATTGTTCTTCATGGTTATCTAGAACCTGTTATATATAAACTGTGATGAGTCATAGCCTATTCCGTATATTCCGAATATGAGCGTTGCCGTAAGCAAAAGCGTCCATACGATGAATCTTACGGGATAGGGATTCTTTCTTAATTTGTCTCTTACGCTGATATTATCTTTTTCTTCGGATGAACTCACAATGAATACGATGATTAATGCAACGCCCGCCACAATGTAGTCGGCAGCGGACAATCCGATATTTAAAAGCGCTCCCTTTTCCATTAAGGAGAAGCTTCCCTTCTTAAAGATTGAGATCAAAAGTCCAACCGTGTCCCTGACATCGACAAAGCAGTCAAAAAGATTGAGCACGCATACCAAAATGAAGGTGCGGATTATCATAAATGCCTTGTATATTGGGCCGTCGGCGAACGCAAAACGCTCATGAAATTTCTTGTATGCGGGTGAAAGTTCCTCGGAAATCGTAAGCACAAGGAAGTTAAGCATTCCCCATACTATAAAGTTTATGGTTGTTCCGTGCCATATGCCCGTGCAGAACCATACAACGAAGCTTGAAAGATATACGGGGAGTTTGCCGCCCGCGCTGTCGCTTATATGCTTCCTTGCCCATTTTGATAAACGTAAGCTTAATGAGCTTGTTGACATGGGATAGAAGACATAGTCGCGGAACCAGCTGCACATTGATATGTGCCATCTGCGCCAGTAATCGGCAAGCGATGTCGAGAAGTAAGGGCGGATGAAGTTCTCCTTCATGTTTATGCCCAAAGCTTCGGCTATACCTATAGTGATATCTATTCCTCCGGTGAAGTCCGCATATAATTCAAGCGTATAGAGGATCAGAGTCATAAGGACATAACCGCCTTTATAGGTCGACGGGTCGCTTATAAGTGTGCTTACACCCATAAGCAGTCTGTCGGCAATAACAAGCTTTTTAAAATATCCCCAGAGTATACGTTCCATTCCTCTGCTAAAGACCGAGAAGTCGAAGTTATGCTCGGAAAGCAGTGAAGGAGCCAGGTCATCATATCTGTTGATCGGGCCCTGAATAAGCTGGGGAAAAAAAGTGATAAAGAGAGCGTACCTCGGCAGACTGCGCTGCGCATCGATACTCTCTCTGTATACGTCGATAAGGTATCCGACCGATTGGAAGGTATAGAAGGAAATTCCTAAGGGTATAAGTATACCGGTAAACTTAAGTCCGGCCAGCTTTACCGTGGCCAGTATACCTAAGTTAAGCAGCAGTGTAAGGGTAAAAAAGATAACACTTTTCCTTGCACCGGCCTTCTTGTATGCCTTCTTTTCATCGACGGACATCTCGTTCTTATGCAGTTTTACATATTCTTTGATGGCTTTGTTGTTGTCTTCGATCTTTATCGCACCAAACCATACGGTTACAACACTCACGCCGATGAATATCAAAAATCTTACATCGGCCATAGCGTAGTATGTAAGTGAGGTGATAAGCAGAAGCGGCATCTGCAGCTTCTTAGGCACTGTATAGTAGAGGATAAAGAGAATAATGAGCAATCCTATAAAGCCATAGGATGTGAAAAGCATTAAATGATCACTCCTCGTTAATTCTGTCTATCAGCGCACTGATCGCAGCAGCCGAATTGAAATTGTCGGGGATGATATCCTTGGCCTTGATCTTGATGTCGAACTTATCGGTAAGCTCGGTTACAAGTCTTACTATATCCATGGAATCAAGAATCTTGTCGTCGATAAGGTGCTGCTCGTTCTCAAAATCCACATCGGGATGAAGGGACTTAAGTATCTCCATTAATTCGTTCATTTTATAAATCCTCCTTGGAAGTCTGTTTTCTCTTAAGCTTCTCCGAGATACATCTTTTTAAGAGTAACTCTGTCTATCTTGCCGTTGCCTGTAAAAGGCATGCTCTCAAGCTTATATGTACGCCCCGGAAGCATGTATCTGGGAAGCTTCTCTTTAAGGCGTCCGTCAAGCTCTCTTGGCTCAATATCTCCTATATAATACAGGATGATCAGCTTTTTGTCATTGTCATATATGCAGGCAGCCATCTTGATCACATCCATTGCATCCACGTCGGCCTCAATCTCACCGAGTTCGACTCTGTGGCCCATGTGCTTAATCTGGTAATCCTTGCGCGATATGTATATAAGCTCGCCTTTATCGTTATACTTACCGATATCACCGGTTCTGTAGATGATCTCGGGATAAGCCTTGTTAAGCGGATTCTGTGTAAATACCGCAGCCGTACGCTCGGGATCGTTATAATATCCCAGTGTCACGGAAGTGGCCCTTATGCAGATCTCGCCTTCTTCGCCTTTGTCCGCAAGCGTATCGTCATCCTTGATAAGCAGAATCTCGCGATTGTCGAAAGGCTTTCCGATAGGAATCGGCTCATCATCCGCAAAGTCTCTGTTAACTCTGTAATAGCAGCACATTCCGGTTCCCTCGGTCGGACCGTAGAGGTTGGTGAATGTTGCATTCGGAAGGGTCTCTTTCCAAATCCTGAACTGTTTTATCGGGAAGACTTCGCTTCCGAAAGCTATGGTATGCAGATATTCGGGCTTGATATCGTCAAAGGTAGAGAATGCGCTCACCATTGTGAGTGCCGATACAACCCAGCATATCGTATTGATCCTATGTTCGTTGAGATACTCAATAAGCTTATAAGGCATTGAGAAAAGCTGCTTGGGTATCAGATAATCCGTGGCACCGAACTTAAGCGTCGGATAAAGTTCCTTAAGGCAGGCGTCGAAGTAGAGAGGAGACTGATTGCCGAAAACGGTATCCTCGTTAAAATCAAGTATCTCCGATAGCTGCTCTATATAATCTATAACCGAACGGTGACATGCCACAACACCTTTCGGAACTCCTGTCGAACCTGAAGTAAAGACAATATATATAGGATCTATATCGATCGCCTTGTCATGAATCTCTTTAAGCACGGCATCATCGCGCTTTGTATCGGCAACGATATTGTCATAGAGAATGACATCCGTGCCGCTTTGCTGCAAATCGGACGCCTTGCTTGCCGTGACCCTGTCACAGATGATAAGAGGTGTGCGAACATTATCAAGTATAAGCTTGATCCTGTCTGCGGGCATCTCCTCATCGATCGGTACATAGAAGCATCCGGCCGATACAACTCCGAGGAAGGTTGCAACTTCCATCGGTGACTTGCTCATGAAGACTACGATGGGCTTTTTGTATATTCCTCTGTTGGCAATATACGTGCCTATGCTTCCCGACAGTTCATACACATCCGAAAAAGTAAGAGCAACCGTTCCGTCGCTGTATGCAGTCTTATCCGGTTTTATACGAACTATATTGTTAAGATAATCTATCACATTGTTATGCATCTTTATCACCTGTTTTTACTGCTTGCCCGTAGAACCGAAGCCGCCTCTGTCGTTACCCTCAAGGTGCTGTACTTCGTCAAACTCTATCTTGGGCTGATTCTCCATTATACGGAACTGGCAAACTCTGTCATTGACCGAGATATGTGTATCCCTTACGGCATATGCCGGCATAAACCACTGATCGTTGTCTCCGCAGTATGAGCAGTCAACCACACCCTGATGGTTGGTCTGTATGATACCGAAGTTCTTGTATGTCGAACTTCTGGGAACGATGTGGGCTTCGTAACCCTTGGGAAGCTCCATGGCAACACCTAAAGGAATCAGCTTCCATTCACTGGCCTTCATATCTATATCTTCGGCACAACGTAAGTCGATCCAGTCGGACTTTCCGTCGATATAAGTGAGTTTTTCTATCTTATCCGTGAAATATTTGATCTTTATCTTTTCCATGACACCGGTCCTTCCTGATAAATCCGCTGTTTATACGGCCTTTCGGGGTATTTGCCCTGCCTGCCGTATGACATTACATTATTATAAGGAAAATACCGCAAATTATCAACAACAATAAAGCCGCATTATTGGCTTTTTTGCAAAATAGGTGTAAAATGTGAATATTATATCAGAGAAGGCAATATTATATAGGAAGAAACAGTATATGTTTTTGTTTTTATTCTTTGTATGGATCATATTTAACGGAAGACTCACCGTGGAGACCGCACTCTTCGGTCTGGTGA
>JAFYBE010000118.1 GCA_017540355.1 Lachnospiraceae bacterium
CAACCGAGAAGTACTTCTTACCCTGCTCGATACATTCCTTCTTGTATGTACCTGCAACGGGATGCTGGAATCTTGTAGGGTTGGTAGAGTTACCTGTGATAGATACGTCTACGCCTTCCTTATGCATGATTGCAACACCTTCGCAAACATCGTTTGCACCGTAGCAGTTAACCTTAGCTCTTAAGCCGTCAGAATAAGCGATTCTGTTAACTTCCTTAACTGTGTTTGTGTAAGGATCGTACTCTGTCTCTACGAATGTGAATCCGTTGATACGAGAGATGATCTGTGCAGCGTCCTTACCAAGACCGTTAAGAATAACTCTGAGGGGCTTCTGACGAACCTTGTTAGCCTTCTCTGCGATACCTATAGCACCCTCTGCAGCCGCGAATGACTCGTGACCTGCAAGGAATGCGAAACACTCTGTCTCTTCCTCAAGAAGCATCTTACCTAAGTTACCGTGGCCAAGGCCAACCTTACGTGTGTCAGCAACAGATCCGGGGATACAGAAAGCCTGAAGTCCCTCACCTATAGCTGCAGCTGCCTCTGAAGCCTTGCGACAGTTCTTCTTGATTGCTATAGCAGCACCAACCGTATATGCCCAGCATGCATTCTCAAAACAAATGGGCTGGATTCCCTTGATCATGTCATATACGTTAAGGCCTGCGTCCTTGGTTATCTTCTCTGCTTCTTCGATAGAGGAGATACCATAGCTGTTTAATACCGAATTGATCTTATCAATACGTCTTTCATATGATTCAAATAATGCCATTGTATTATCCTCCTATCCTATTCCTTTCTCGGATCGATTATCTTAACTGCTTCGTCTACACGACCGTACTGGCCCTTAGCCTTCTCCCATGCAGTATTAGGATCATCGCCCTTCTTGATGAAGTCAGTCATCTTTCCGAGACTTACGAACTGATAACCGATTATCTGATCGTCCTTGTCAAGTGCGATACCTGTTACATAACCTTCAGCCATCTCAAGGTATCTGGGACCCTTCTTAAGAGTACCGTACATTGTACCAACCTGTGAACGAAGTCCCTTACCAAGGTCCTCAAGACCTGCACCAACAGGAAGTCCGTCCTCAGAGAATGCAGACTGTGAACGTCCGTAAACAATCTGTAAGAATAACTCTCTCATAGCTGTATTGATAGCATCACATACAAGGTCTGTATTGAGAGCCTCAAGAACAGTTCTGCCGGGAAGAATCTCAGCTGCCATAGCTGCGGAATGAGTCATTCCTGAGCAACCGATAGTCTCTACCAATGCCTCCTGTATAATACCTTCCTTAACGTTGAGGGACAATTTACATGCTCCCTGCTGAGGTGCGCACCAGCCGACACCGTGTGTAAATCCGGAGATATCCTTAACCTCCTTAGCCTTTACCCACTTAGCTTCCTCGGGGATAGGAGCGCATCCATGGTTGACACCCTGTGCAACCGGACACATTTCTTCAACTTCTTTTGAATAGATCATGTGTTAACTCCTTTCAATTAAGTAATTATTTATCCTACAGATCCTTAAGACTTGTTCCTGATGCCAGTCTGTCGATCTGATTAAGATCATTTACGAATCCGCTTACATCAACGGATATCATCACGGCCTTGCCTTCATTCTCATAGACACCGAGCCACGAATATAAATTATAACACCATTCTCTTGTTGCGAAATTATAATATGACAATACTCCGTTGGAATGCTCATCCTTCAGATCCATTGTCTTTAAAGGACAATTCTCGCATGCATAAGATTTATGACAGAATGTCGAATAACAAAGTTCTCCGATATGTCCGCCGTCAACGGCTTCTCTTGCCTTTTGGTTGGCAAATTCAATCTCATGAGTCTCCGCATCTATTATATACACATTGGCCGGAATATTCTCAAAAAGTTCCAGCTTTGCCATATTTTCTTTTGCAAATCTCTTTGTATGTGAGCTGAAGAAGTAAGCCTGGATTGAACGCATCTGTTCATCAATCTTAAGCAGTTCCTCCTCCGTCATACCTATCTTGTCAACGGACATATTCTCAAAGATAAACGCTCCTCTGAATATGTCCCCGCCACCGCCCAAGGGGAAGTAAAGTATCTGGTTGATATCCTTATCCTTAAGGGTGAGCCTTACCTCTTCGTCAACCTTCTCATCGTCTGAATCTATTAGAGCCAGACTGTTATATCTCTCGGATATCCTTATCTGCATATCCTCTCTTAAGGCTTTCATAACTTCGCTTTCCGCGGTGTACTCAAAGCCCGCATTGGCATAGGTTAACTGCTTCCGGATCATCTTGTTAACACCCTCCGGCGCATAGAAATATACTCTTGAAAAGCCCAGATACAGACAACCTATCTCAAGTATGGCATGCATCGCCGCCATAGCGTCCCTGTCATCCATAAGCAGATTGGCGCAAATCTCCAACAGGCTCTTGTCAGCGGTCATCTCATAGAGATTAAGCTTCTTATACTTCTCATATGACTTCTTGTCAAACACATAGTCATGATATAAAATCTTCGTCAAAGCGGAATCATAAAGTCTTAATGTATCTCTTCCGTTCGCCTTTGCTCTGAACATGGCACGATATGCCTTGCTCTTAAGTTCCTCGTATTTTATACCATGGAAAGGATATATGGATATACCTACAGAACATGTCAGCTGCATGTCATCAACGGGATCCATCTTCCTTAATGCATCCAGCACCTTGCCGGCAAGGAATTCCACGTCACCGAGTTCCTTAAGATTCCTTGCAAGAATGATGAATTCGTCAAACTTAAGCTTAACGACAACATCACTTCCTCTGAATATCAGACGGAATGCATCATCTATCTTTTTAAGTACCCTGTCCATTCTTTCCTGGCCGATCTTCTCCAAAATCGCAGCATAGTTGTCCAGGTTAATGACCAGTATACCGTGAAGAACATCATCAATCTCACTGTTAATGACTATCTCTATCTGCTCTTCTTCTTTTCTCTTCTCATAACTCTCGTATAACATACCCGCCTCACAATTATCTTATACCCTGGCCGTTATATCATCGGCATTCTTATATATGTGGTCCTTCGGTATTACACCTCTTACGCAGCTGACCGGATAAACACTGCTTCGTCTTCCGATTACCGTGCCCGGATTAAGAACGGAATTGCATCCGACTTCAACCTCATCTCCGAGCATCGCACCGACCTTCTTAATGCCCGTCTCATAATTCTCATCATCTGACTTGATCACTACCAGAGTTTTGTCACTTTTAACGTTGGAAGTGATCGATCCCGCACCCATATGTGCCTTATATCCCAAGATACTGTCACCTACGTAGTTGTAATGCGGAACCTGCACTTTATTAAAAAGAATAACGTTTTTAAGTTCCGTCGAATTGCCTACCACGGCACCTTTGCCGACTATGGCGCTTCCTCTTATAAAAGCGCACTGTCTGATCTCTGCATCTTCATCAATTATGCACGGTCCGCCGATGTAGGCACTGTCAAATACCTTGGCGCTTTTGGCAATCCATATATCATCGCCGCGCTTTTCATAAATCTCGGGATCAAGTGTATTACCGAGCTTTACGATGAATTCCTTGATCTTCGGTAAAACCTCCCACGGATAAGTCACTCCGTCAAAAACTTCTGCGGCTATCGTCTCTTTAAGATCATATAATTCGGCTATTGTAACACCGGTCATTTATAATATCCTCTCACCCTGTCAAAAGACTGCATCATCGCGGAATTTCCCGGATTGAGCTTTTTGACGTAATCTGTTCTTCTTGTAACAAAATCGTTAAGCTTTACTATGTATTCTTCCCGACTTACGGTTCCTCCGGCTACTCCAGTCAAGCCTTTCTCCCAGCTTGCCGTAAGTTTTGGATCAAGTAGCGCTTTGATTGATCCGTCGACCACTTCATATATAATCTCACCCATAAGTGTCGGAGTGATTATCTGAGTCTTTTTATTCAAAGCCAGGTAACCGTTATTGACAAGTTTTTTAAGTATCTCCGCACGGGTAGCCGAGGTCCCGATACCGCTTCCTTTTATCTGTTCGCGTAGTTCCTCATCCTCTATAAGCTGTCCCGCATTCTCCATTGCAAGGATTATGCTTCCGGAGTTATATCTCTTCGGAGGAGTCGTCTCACCTTCCTTAAGTTCGGTTTTTATATGAGCGACTTCCGTGTTCTTCTTAAGTCTTGTAAGCAGTTCCTTAAGTGCTTCGTCCGCCTCCTGTTCGGGTTCCTCCTTATCGGCCGGTAAAGAGTCAGAGTCCTCGTTTTTCCCCGAAGCATCGGCTGAAGCATTCTTACCCTTGGAAGCATCGGCAAATGAGTACTTCATAACTGCTAAATAGCCTTCATCAATAAGGGTCTTATAACCAGACGCGAAGATCTCACCGTTAAGTTCGGTCTTAAGCGTTACCTTTTGATATGTCGCACCCGGATAAAAGATCGCAAGGAATCTTCTGACTATGATCTCATATACCTTCTTGGCATTGTCGGATAAGCTTCCGTATGCGTTAAGGCCCTCCCCCGTAGGAATAATGGCATAGTGGTCGGTTATCTGCTTGTCATCGACAAACCTTGACTTCTTAAGCTTCTCATACTCTTTGGTGCTTATGATATGCTCAACATATGCCTTCATCGAGCCTATATTCTTAAGGCCGTTCAAATTCTTTATTATCTCACCCGCAACCGCACTTGATAATACTCTCGCATCGGTTCTGGGATAGGTTGTTAACTTCTTCTCGTAAAGTTCCTGAGCTATCTTAAGCGTCTCATCGGGACTAATCTTAAAAAGCTTGGAGCAGTCATTCTGAAGTTCCGCCAGGTTATATAAAAGAGGCGGCTTCTTAACGTTCTTCTTACGCTCTATCTCAACTATCTTAGCGTCTTTACACTCATTAAGCTTTGCACAGAGTAACTCCGCGGTCTCTCTGTCAGCGAATCCTACAGTCTTATAAAGCTTAGGATGCGCATTATATGCACTGCCTTCGCTTATTCTCCACTCACCCGTATATTCGGTTCCTTCTGCGGAAAACGTAGCAATGAGCTTGTAAAACGGGGTCTTAACAAAATCCCTTATCTCGCGTTCTCTCTTAACGACCATACCCTGAACACAGGTCATAACACGGCCCACGGAGATGACGCATTTATCGGTCCCCAGGAAATTCTTGACCGAATAGGAATACTTAAGAGTCAGCGCCCTGGAGAAATTGATACCCATAAGGTAATCCTCCTTGGCTCTTAAGTATGCGGCATCCGAAAGATTGTCGTACTCGGACATATCCTTGGCTTCATTGATTCCTCGTCTGATCTCATCCTCGGTCTGAGAGTCAATCCATACTCTCTTCCATACTATCTTCGGATTGTATCCCGCTTCCTGTCTTACAAGTCTCTGTATGTATTCTCCTTCACGTCCGGAGTCCCCGGCATTATATATGACATCAATGTCATCTCTGTGAAAGAGTTTCTTGATTACTTCAAATTGTTTGCGTACATTATCGATTATCTGATACTTGTACTCACTCGGTATAAACGGGATTGTATCAAGAGACCACTTCTTAAGTGCCGGATCGTAAGCATCCGGATAGCACATGGTCACAAGATGTCCGACGCACCATGTGATGACATAGCCGTCCGATTCCATATACCCGTCTTTATTCTTCATATTCTCACCGAGGGCTGCGGCGAATTGCCTTGCCACACTCGGCTTCTCGGTTATAATAAGTTTCTTTCCCACTACAGCTCGTCCACGGTGATCAGTTTGATGTTCTTTTTGCTGCTTACTGCGAAATGAAGTCCGTCGTCAAAGCCTCCGGCCGAGAACAGATATACATAGTCCGGAGTAAGCTTGGCCTGCTTCGCACAGTGCATAAGCCACTCATAGTCGTCAAAACGCATCATGGGTTTCTCCCAGTTACACAGTGCTATGAGCACATGCTCTCCGGCATCTCTGCAGACAAAATCAATCGTGCCTGCCTTTCCGATCCATGATCCCATTCTGTCATACTTTATGGGAAGATTGTTGAAGTTGTTCTGTGTATCCAGATACTCCTTGCATATAGCAGGGAAATACTTCGCTGTGTACTTCTTAAGATTGCCTTTGATATGCTCGTTATAATATTCGTTGGCATCCTTGTACTGAAGCTCGTTCTTGTACGGGAAAAGGAACTGATAAGAGAAATCAACGAAGTTGCAGCATATGTCATATACACCCTTCTGTGTATTCTCTCTTCCCTCTGTATCTACCGAAAACTCCTTGCTTACAAAGCCGAGTTCCATAAGATTCTTGATATATACGGAAATCTTGGCACGCGAAAACTGCGTATGCGCATAGAGATCGTTAAGCTTGTTCTTGCCATCCGCAAGCGCCCACAAAATGGTATTGTATACGCTTGTCTCTCTAAGCTCAGCCGCAACAAAATCTTCACCGTATGTAAGAAGCGGTGCGTTAACATCCAAAATGTTGTGGATTATATTCTCTTTAAATCCCTTGTTCTTGTCAAAATACTTCCAGAGCTTGGGAATACCGCCCAAAATGGCATATCCGGTTACGCACTCGTCATACTTAAACTTTGTAAAGTAGGTTCTGAAGTCCGCAAAGCAAAGCTCCTTAACCTTAAAAAAGCCCGTAATACCTCTTGCTCTCTGCCCTATCTTGCTTACCATGCTGTTCTCAACCCACTCAATCGAAGAACTGATAAGTATTACAAAGAACGGCTTCTCGCTTGCATTCAAAAAGTCAAAGAGATTATCCGTAAAATCGGATGAATACTTAAGCAGATACTGGAATTCGTCAAATACAAGAATATTCTTTCCGTCACTGTCAGCAAAATGCTTTGCTATCGCTTCAAAAAGGTCACTGTACTCAGGATATTCGGGAAGCGTAAGCGGAACCTTGTCTATATTGCTCCACTGATAAAGCTGCTCCCTCTCATATACCTGCTTACAGTCAAAAAGGATATAGTCGCCGGAATCCTGTAAGAATTCCCTGACAAGTGTGGTTTTACCAACACCCTTCAGACCATACATGATCATGACCTGATTGCCGCTTCTCCTCTTATATTCGTTCAATACATTGATTTCCGAGTCTCTGCCGATAAGCATTGCTATACTCTCCTTGATATTACTACCCAATACTACTTCTTCTGTATATATCCCTGTGCCTTAAGCAATTCCGCACACAGAACGGCGCCGCCTGCGGCTCCCCTGACCGTGTTGTGTGACAGGCCTACGAACTTATAGTCATATACCTTGTCTTCTCTTATACGACCGATGCTTACACCCATACCGTGCTCAAAATCCACATCCATCGTAACCTGAGGTCTGTTATCCTCTTCAAGGTACTGAATGAACTGCTTAGGTGCGCTCGGAAGATCAAGCTCCTGAGGAACACCCTTGTATTCACGAAGCTTTGCAATAAGCTGCTCCTTCGTAGGCTTCTTTTTAAACTTAACAAATACGGCAGCCGTATGACCGTTTAAAACAGGCACTCTGATACACTGACATGTAATAACAGGACTCTCTGCGGGCACGATCTGACCGTCCTTAATCTCACCCCAGATTCTTAAAGGTTCCATCTCGGACTTCTCTTCTTCGCCGCCGATATAAGGAATTACATTGCCTACCATCTCGGGCCAATCCTTGAATGTCTTACCTGCACCTGAAATAGCCTGATATGTCGTAGCAACTACCTCATAGGGCTCGAATTCTTTCCATGCAGTAAGCGCCGGAACATAGCTCTGTACAGAGCAGTTGGGCTTAACCGCAATGAATCCTCTTGTTGTTCCGAGTCTCTTTTTCTGGAACTCTATAACCTTCATATGCTCGGGATTGATCTCCGGAACCACCATGGGTACATCGGGAGTCCATCTGTGAGCCGAATTGTTCGATACAACGGGAGTCTCTGTCTTAGCGTACTCCTCCTCGATTGCTCTTATCTCATCCTTGGTCATGTCAACAGCCGAGAATACGAAATCAACTTCCTTTGATACCGCCTCAACCTCATTAACATTCATAACCACAATCTTCTTAACGGCTTCGGGCATCGGAGTATCCATCTTCCAACGATCTCCGACAGCCTCCTCATATGTCTTACCGGCACTTCTGGGACTTGCTGCTATCGTCGTTACCTCAAACCATGGATGATTCTCAAGTAATGAGATAAATCTCTGTCCTACCATTCCCGTTCCGCCTAAAATACCTACTTTTAATTTCTCGCTCATTTTCATATCTCCTCGTTTATATATTGTAAAAAAATTTTTTGCCTTGTATTACTTTTTGGGAATACTTACCATTTGGTCAAGTCTTGCGCTGTTTTCAATGTATTCCTTATAAAATGTGATGTTCTCACGTATCCTGTCGGGGCTCGGTCCGCCCTTTGTAAGTCTCTTGTCGACACAGGTCTTAAGGCTGACCTCATCATAAAGGTCTGTTCCGAACACATCGCTTATGCTCTGCAACTCTTCAATCGAGCAATCCTCAATCGCCTTGTCATTATCTATGCAGTACAATACGAGTCTTCCGATGATACCGTGTGCATCTCTGAAAGGCACACCCTTCTTAACCAGGTAATCCGCCGCATCCGTTGCATTCGTAAAGCCCTTCATGGCACTTACCGCCATGACGTCCTTATTAAACTTAATGGTTGCAAGCATTCCGTTAAAGAGGTGGATGCAATCCTTAACCGTATCTATCGCATCAAAGGTCATCTCCTTGTCTTCCTGCATATCCTTATTGTATGCAAGCGGGATTCCCTTCATTACGGTCAGGATACTTGTTAATGCTCCGTATACTCTTCCGGTCTTGCCTCTTACAAGTTCCGCAATATCGGGATTTTTCTTCTGAGGCATTATACTGCTTCCTGTTGAATATGCGTCATCTATCTCGACGAACCTGTATTCATTGGAATTCCATGTGATTATCTCTTCCGAGAACCTGCTTAAATGCATCATTATCGTTGATAATGCCGACATAAGTTCAATAATGTAATCCCTGTCTGATACCGAATCCATCGAGTTACGTGTAGCTCCCTCGAATCCGAGCATGCTTGCCACATATTCTCTGTCAAGCGTATATGTGGTGCCGGCTAAGGCTCCGCTTCCGAGCGGCGAGTAATTCATCCTCTTATATATATCCTTAAGCCTGTCTCTGTCTCTTATAAACATCTCCATATATGCACTCATATGATGAGCTACCGTAACCGGCTGAGCCTTCTGCATATGTGTAAATCCGGGCATATATGTATCGAGATTGTTCTCAATTATCTCTGTAAGTGTCTTCTGAAGTTCAAGCAACTTATCATCGATCTCGACTATCTCGTCTCTGACATACAACTTCATATCCAGAGCCACCTGATCGTTACGGCTTCTGCCTGTGTGCAGCTTCTTGCCGGCCTCACCTATACGCTCTGTAAGCTTCGCTTCAACGAATGAATGTACATCCTCGTATCCTCCCGAAAAATCGAGAGCGCCTGATTCTACATCAGCCTTAATCTGTGTAAGTCCTCTGACGATATCATCCTTCTCTTTAAGCGTGAGAATATGCTGCTTTTCAAGCATAACAGCATGTGCGATACTGCCTTCTATATCCTTATTAAGTAATCTGTAGTCAAATGACAAAGATTCGTTAAATGCGAACACCTCATCATCTGTTTCTTTCGTAAATCTTCCGCCCCACAGCCCTGCCATGGTCCACCTCCGCAGATTATTCCAAATTAAATAAAATCTAAATTTGATAATATCATAATCCAACCACCCATACAAGAAAAAACTCGGAAATATCGCACATTTCCGAGTTATGTAAAGCGTTGAGAGGATATGCAACGGGAGGTTGACTCACGATGCGTCAACCTCCCGAAAATAAGAGACCTGATGCACATGCATCAGATCTCTGATATTAAGCCGATGGAGAGACTCGAACTCTTGACCCCTTCATTACGAGTGAAGTGCTCTACCGACTGAGCTACATCGGCAACAAACTGTATTATAAAGCATAACACAGTTTTTAACAAGATAAAAAATCAATCTCCGGAAAACGCTTAAAAAGCCTTACTTCTTGGCATCTGTCTTGCCTTTAAGTTCCTTCGCTTTCTCCTTGGCTTCCTTCTCAAGCTTCTCCTTAAACTTGATTACTTTCTGCTCGGCAATCTTAAGGAGTTCTTCTTCCGTATAAGGTGTGTAGCTGTATATGCTGACAGACATCGCAGCCACCTTAAGGCTTAAACTGTTCGGCCTGCCGTCGTAGAATTCTTCTTTTGTCTCTTTAGGCTTGGCAGTCACCATACTTTTACCGCCGAAGCGCTTGTCCTCCGAATTAAAGATCATGCGGTACTTACCCTCATAAGGCATACCGAACTTATAGCTTGCATAATCTTCATCCGAGAAGTTACATACAACCAAAAGTGAATGATTGAGATATTCATCCTTACGTATGAATGCAATGACACCGTCGCCTCGATCTATTGCATTAACCCACTCAAAACCATAGGGATTCGTATCAAGACTGTACAACGCACTCTGCTCTTTATAAAGCTTGTTAAGGGCAGCAATCTCATTATCATCACCCTGGAATGAGCAGATGAGCTTCTTGCCGGGATGTGCCCACATATATGCAAGAGTTGCTCGGGCCACCCTGCTCTTCTTCTCATCCTCAACCGGAATGTAATCGAAAAGCGTAGCGCCCTTATCGACTCTTATATGCTCATAGTCCGTTGCTTCCAAAACATCGTCCTTGGATATCGTTATTATATAGTTCTCCGCATATGCGTAAGACATGTTGTCGGTAAGCAGGTGAAGATCCCTTGAATCCGACGCTCTCTTGATAAACTTAATGTAGTCCTCGGTAAGACCGTTGTTCCATACATAGTCAAAGCCAAGGCCCCCGTCTTCCACCGTATAGGTTACCCTCGGGAATGCCGAAACTTCCTTGGTCGTTGTTATGACATTCGGGAAGTACTTATGAATCATGACATTCATGGCTTTGATGAACTCTATTGCATCAAGATTCTCTTTGCCGCCGTATATATTGGCAACCCACTCTCCGTCATATTTGCCGTAGTCATGGTATAACATTGAACTTAAGTCTTCGATATGGATACCGTCTACATGGAACTCTTCTATCCAATATCTGACCGCAGACATAAGATATGCCTTGACTTCGGGTCTTGAGTAATTGAAGTAATATCCTCCGTTAAGAGCATTGACTCTCTTACGCTCATCCATATGTCCGTACAGATAGGTTCCGTCATACTCAGACAACCATTCGGCATCAGTCGCAAAGCTGCTTATATTAAGCTTCATAATCACGCCGATACCCGCTTCGTGCATGGCCAAAATGAGTCTCTTGATATCGGTAGATGCGGTATTGCCGTATGTGCAATACAGTCTGTCGGAACTTATTCTGCAAAGTATATGTGTATATCCCTTATCCGCAACATCTGCCGCAAATGTTCTTGCCGCATTCTCGGTTATCTTGCCGGTCTTGCCTGCAAATTCCCTGATATCCGTCTCATATATGGACGCATAAACCTTCTTAAGATCCGTCTTCTTGGCGGTCTTGTTCATCGTCTCATTGCCCCATTTGAAGCTCTTGACCGCTTCGGCAACATTATTGCCGCCGCTTATAAGTGTTGTATAAGGATCGAGCTTTCTGTATATCTTGCCGCCCTTTACATGCAGCTCATACATATATTTGCAGCCCGCTTCAAGTCCCGGAATGAACAGCGAGAATATGCCGCTGTCCTCATCCTTCATCATGGGATGATTCCTTCCGTTATATCCGTTGAAATCTCCGACAACAGATACTCTTATTGCGTTGGGCGCCCAGACGCGGAAAAGTATGCCCTTGTGTCCGCCGGCCGTTACAACGCTTGAACCCAAAAGCTTGTATGCGTTAAACATGCCTCCGTCAACAAAACCGTCAGCGTCACTTTTCTTAATATCAAGTACATCCTTATAGATATTGGCATCATATGGATCGTAAAGCTTATGATGCTTGCCCTCAAGATCTGTGATTATGTAATGATAAGAGTTCTTGATCCTGCCGAGGATTGCAATGGCATAGAAGCCTTCTTCATCAGCAAGTTCCATCGTATATTCCTTACTCTTCTCATCATTCTTCTCATCTTCGATGACTAAAACAACAGACTTTGCTGAAGGCTGGAAAGTCTGAAAAAGCGTATAGGATGAGATATTGTGTCTGCCCAGGATAGTCTGAGGCTTACCCTCTTCTCCGTATACTATGGCCTCTATCTCCGGCCAGTTCATCATCTTATACAGTTTATCCTTCATCTGTTGCCTCCTATATCCGTAATATGATGATCCATTCCCCTTAAGATCAAATCCTATCTGATGTCATGCAGGAAAATCCCGCTGCGAAGCTTGGGCTCAAACCATGTACTCTTGGGCGGCATAAGCCTGCCCGCATCCGCAACCGCGAATAGTTCCAGAATATCCGTCGGATACATAGAAAACGCAAGTACACAGTCAGTTGCACATCTGCGCTCAAGCTCTTTAAGTCCTCTTATACCGCCGACAAAGTCAATCCTTGAATCCGTCTTGGGATCATGTATGTCAAGCAGTCCGTCAAGCACATACTTCTGTAAAAGTGATACGTCAAGACCGTCAACCGGATCATCAGAACCCCACTCAGGCTTAAGCGTAAGCTTGTGCCATCTGTTCTCAAGATACATTCCGCATTCGCCCTTTTTACTCGGGCTGACAGCCGTGTCACTTTCTTCGATATCATAATATTGTGACAACTCCTCAATAAACTCCTCTGCGCTGTATCCGTTAAGGTCTTTGACAACTCTGTTATAATCCATAATCTTAAGTCTGTTCTCGGGGAACATTACGCTCATGAAATAATCGGACTCTTTGTCAACACCATCCGCATGTCTTCTTGCTCCGACTCTACAGGCAGAAGCACATCTGTGATGACCGTCCGCTATATAAAGAGCATCAAGGCCGGCAAAGAAGTCATTCACTTTGCTTATCTCATCATCGGCATCAACCACCCATACTCTGTGGCCTATACCGTCTTCTGAAACAAAATCATAATACGGTGTACGCTTTCTTACATCTTCCAGAAACGCATCAATCGATGCATTGCTTCTGAAAGCAAGGAAAATCGGACCCGTCTGCATATTGGTCTTGTCTATATGATTGATACGGTCCGCCTCTTTGGCAGCCAGAGTATTCTCATGCTTTTTGATTATGCCTGTCTCATATTCTTTTACCGAAGCACATCCCACGATACCGGTCTGTGCTCTTCCGTCCATTACCTGCTCATACACAAAATAACAGGGCTTATCCTGCTTAACAAACAGCCCCTTTTTGATAAAATCCTGTATAAGTTCATCTGCCTTTGCATAAACTCTCTCATCATATGTATCAACATCATCGGGGAAATTGGTCTCCGCCCTGTCTATGCGCAGGAATGAATACTCATTCTTACTTACGACTTCCTTCGCCTCTGCCCTGTTATATACATCATAAGGCAGGGCCGCTATCTTATCCTCATATCCTTTTGCCGGCATATATGCCGCGAACGGTCTTACTGTAGCCATTGTCTCTCTCCTATATAGAAATATTACAGCTGGTAGAATCCAACCTTCTTATATACCTTGCGCAATGTCTTATTCGCAATATATGAAGCCTTCTCCGCGCCGGTCTTATATACGTTATTAAGGTATTCCTTATCTGCGATAAGTCTCTTGGCTTCCTCACGAATCGGTGTAAGCGTATCAACCACCGCCTCACCGACAGCAGGCTTGAATACACCGTAACCCTGTCCCGCGAATTCCTTCTCAATCTCATCAAAGGTCTTGCCGGTGATTGTCGAATAAATATTCATAAGGTTCGCTACGCCGGGCTTGTTCTCCTTATCATAGCGTACACAGTTCTCAACATCCGAATCGGTTACGGCACGCTTAAACTTCTTCATAACAACATCGGGCTCATCCATAAGGAATACACAACCGTTGGGTTCAGACTTGCTCATCTTCGAACCTGGAGTCGTCAGTCCGTATATTCTCGCTCCGACCTTGCTGATATAAGGCTCAGGAACTCTGAATACGTCACCATAAATATTGTTAAATCTTATAGCCAGATCTCTTGTGAGCTCCACATGCTGCTTCTGATCCTCGCCCACGGGTACATAATGGGGCTGATATAAAAGAATGTCGGCAGCCATGAGCGAAGGATATGTGAACAGTCCCGCATTAATATTGTCCTTATGCTTCTCGGACTTATCCTTAAACTGCGTCATACGTGATAGTTCGCCGAACATCGTATAACAGTCAAGCACCCAGCCAAGCTGCGCGTGCGCGGGTACATGCGACTGTAAAAAAAGCGTATTCTTCTCCGGATCAAGTCCGCATGCGATATATAAAGCCAGCATCTCTATCGAACGTCTTCTGAGTTCCTTGGGATCCTGTCTGACGGTTATGGTATGAAGATCCGCCATAAAGTAATAGCATTCAAAGTCATTGACTCTGTCTGCCCAGTTCTTTATCGCACCGAGATAATTACCCAGATGAAGATTGCCGCTGGGCTGTATTCCCGACAGCATTACCTTCTTCTCGTTACCCTCACCGTTATTATGTTCAATATTGGTATTATTCTGTTCCATCATTTAACGCTCCTGTCTCATAAATATACAAGGTTTATTATATCAAAGGCCCTTTTCATAGTAAAGAACCAACATCACCAATATGAGCCATATCCAAGTTTCTTATGGCAAAAATGAAGAAACTGTCGTATTATATTTCTTAAATCACATATTATATGCAAGGAGATAACAAAATGACTTCAGAAGACAGAGAAATGCTTAACAGGATCATGGAATTTGCCGATAAGGTAATGCCCGATATCGATCCCGAGAAAGTCAAGGTATCTGAACAGATAGATAAGCTTCGTCCCGTTTTACAGGAGATAGCCATGGAAAAGTCCATGCCTGTAGAGGACGTATTCATCAAGTATATGGATCTCGCCACAGAGAATGCATTGGAATACGAGAAAAAGATGCAGGATGACTTCGGCGACATCATGTCAACGATATAATATTATTCTTATGGCAGAATTGGGGAAAGGAACAACTATTAAACGGATTATTGGGATGATTACCGACGGCGGTATCATCCTGGTTTCTTATATTTTAATTCTTGTTGTCGCCCTGTCTTTCTATGCTCCGACAGGCTACTATATGTTGGGAGAGCACAAGGCCCTCTGCTTTCTTACGGTCTCGGCCGTATTCTTTGTATTACTGCTTCCCGCAGTGATATCACACATTGTTTCATACATAAAAAGTAAAAAAGGACACGGAATTCCCGTATATGACCTCTCTCTTTTTATTGCCCTGACAGCGATGACTCTAAGTCTTATGCTTTCATCGGACCGTTTAATGTCTTTATGGGGTATTGACGGATGGAGAATGGGTTACGTCACATACATATTCGTATTTTATGCATATATGGCATGCAGGCTTATAAGGATCAGGAAGTATCTTTCGCTTATCGCATCTTTTTCGGAAATCATATCCGCCCTTGTTTTTACTTTGGGAATACTTAACAGAATGGGAATCTATCCTTTTGCATCCATGATTTCAACGGACACCTCTTTTTTATCAACAATAGGCAATATTAACTGGTACAGTGCATATATTGCCGTATTCCTGTCTGTCGGAATATGTGACATTGCCTTCTTCATTCCTTCAGGCAAAGAGCTAAAAGGTGTATCTCACATTTTAAGAACGATTACCGCATGGGCATGCATACTGACAGGGTTCTTTACTTTAATCTCAATGGGTGGAACTGTTTCAACAGTTATAGTTTTTGTTACATTTATGACACTTGTGTCGGCACTGTTTATGCAACACATTAAATCCGACACATTCACGCGCCTGTGTTCGGCCTTTTTACTGATACTCGAGTTATACGGGCTTATACTTTCAAAACCGGCTTCAACATACACCTATTCAACCGATGCCGTATGGCTTAAGCCGGCGCTGTCACATGCCGGGCTTATAGCATGTGTCATCCTTTTGATTGTATATGTATTAAGCAAAAGAATCGACAGGAATAAATCATACCGTATTCCCGCGCTCGGTATCTGGCTTATGATTCCGCTTGCCGCAATCGTATGGCTCACGATTGTCTTTATGTATGCTTATCCGGTGATACTTGATGATACTTTTGCCAACAGTCGCGGTCTTATATATCGCATATCCGGTCTTTACTTAAGACAGTTATCTCCCGTCCACATTCTTTTCGGTATCGGGCCGGACAGTTACTTTGTATATGCGATAAACCACGAAGTTCTGTCATCGCTTTTATACAACAACTTCGGAGACATAAGGCTTACAAACGCCCACTGTCTTCCTCTTTCATCCCTTATTAACAACGGCATCATATATACGATATGCATGACCGCATTCTTTGTTATGGTTCTTACAGTTTTCGTTAAGACGGTATTTTTTGCAAAAAGAAACGGATCCGTCTCCGAATCCGTTATAAAATCAACCTATATGGATACAAAGCGTACGGCGTTCGCCTATGCAGGCCTTTTGATTGTATCGTCCGTACTCTTCGTTCAGTTTTTCACTTTTGCCACAATAACCGCAACGCCTTACTTATATATCGCGGTCGGCATATGCCTATCTGAGAATCTCATCAACCGTGGTAACTATACTGAATGAGCCTTTGTTCTCTGCGATTATATCCCTCATCTTCTGCAGTTCGAAATAGTTGATATAGCATATCACTGTCTTATTCTCTCCCGATATTGCACCGTATGAGTCCATAACCGTACATGTCTTGTTAAGCTTCTCTTTGATATCGCTTACTATCTTATCACAATTACCCGTAATTATCGTAACCTGCTTTATCGCCTCATAGTGGTCCGTAAAGTGATCCACAACCGTTGTCGCAACAACGTACACAAGCAGGCTTAACATTGCGGAATTCCTGTTGATAAAAACAAAGACCGTCAAATACACGCAGATATTAAACAATATCAGAATGAAGGACATACTGAAGTTCTTGCCCGTCTTATCACTCAGCTTTTTAAGTACAATATTGGCAAAAATCTCCGATCCGTCTATACATCCGCCGTGTCTTAAGATAAGGGATAAGCCCGCGCCAAGCAAGGCTCCTCCGAATGCCACGGCCAAAAAATGCTCCGTATTGATCTCAAAAGGAATCTTTTCAAAACACTCCAACCCGACTGTGTATGCAAAGGTTCCCAAAACCGCCTTTATAAAAAACTGTTTACCCAGTACAAAAGCACTCGCAATCAAAAAGGGCGTAAATACAAAAAGCACACAGATTGAAAGATTAATTCCCGAGAGTTTATTGATGATGATCGCTATTCCCGCTGTACCGTAATCTATGGCATCATTCGGAATAAGTATGCATATTACCGAAAAGCTCGCAAGTAATGCACCGATAACGATCATCACATATGTCATGATGTTCTCAATCTTTTTGTTCACAAATAAACCTCTGTCCCTGTAAATTTATTTCATCTTCATTCCAGGATTTTGGTTATGGTAAGAATATTCTTTCCGTCGGTATATTCATATTCCATGGAATCCATACTCTTTTTAACCATATATATTCCCAATCCGCCCACGGCTCTTTCTTCCACGGACAGACTGATGTCGGGATCCGGCTTTTTAAGCGGATTGTATTCAATTCCTTCATCAATAAAGACCGTCTTCCATGTCGAGGGTTCTCCCGATACATCCGTCTTAATAACAACCGGACCGGGCTTCCCGCCGTATGCATAACTGGCTATATTGACGAATATCTCTTCAACAGCCACTTCCATCTTCATTCTGAGTGCCGGGGATACCCCAATAACGTCAAAGCCATCTGTAGTAAATTCAAGCACTGTATCAAGATTTTCACTCTTCGCTTCCGTTCGAAGTTCTCTCATTACAGAATTCTCCCATATCACCTACATAAAAAGCTTAAAAACTGCGCTTTTCTATAATAAGCTCAACCTTGTCACCGTAGACGGACACTCTTACATCATCCGCAATACTTGCAACGATGGACTTCTCAAGTTCATCCCAGGCTTCTTCCAAAGCCTCTGACTTATCGCTCTTTTCTTCGATACTGTCTTTGTATCTCTCCAAAGACCAGGTATACAAAGCGCTGCCAAGCGAAGCCGTCTCCATATCTATCATGCCCATGTTACTGTACATGACATAGTCGCCGCCGTACTGGCTTCCGAGTTTGCCCATATCATCAATACTGTAGCGGCTGTTCTCGATCAGCTCTCTCACTTTTCCCATAAAGCCCTTGTATGCCGCATTCTTCTTATCCGTAGCAACATTTACAAGGTCTTTTCTCTTGTCCGAATCCATGAGCGTACGTGCTTCAAGATGAAGTCTGCAAACACAGTCATCCGTATTCTCAAGCCAGAACTCGGCACCAAAGTCGCCTGCTATCGCAGAGACCATACCGAGTGTCTCTTCAGTTAAAAGTCTTATTCTTAAAGCCTGCTTCTTATCAAGGCCTGCATAAGCCGCAAATTTGGAAGTCACATCCAAAGCCTCTTCCGTTCCGATACCGAGGCTCGTAACCGTAATCTTATCTGTCTGCATACTGACCTCCCTTATTCTATGGTAAGGATATCCGAAAATCCTGTCACATCAAATATCTCCATAATATCCTCTGATGCGTTGTGTATAACCATCTTGCCCTGCTTATTCATTGTCTTCTGTGCCTGAAGAAGCACTCTTAAACCTGCGCTGGATATATACTCAAGATCTTTGATATCGAATTCAAGCGCCGTAACTCCATCGAGTTCTCCCTTAAGCTTTCCTTCAAGTTCCGGTGATGTGGTTGTATCAAGTCTTCCCTCTATGGAAAGCTTAAGTTCACCGCCGTTTTTATTCATCTCAATAGTCATCTTTTACCTCCTTGAATAACCATTTGATTTCCGTTATACACTTTCAAATATAATATCATATATGCCCTGCATATTCTATCCGTAATACTTAAGGCACATCATCGTAATATCGTCAAACTGCTCGGCGCCCTCACAGAATTCCTCAACACCCGCGGCAACGCGTTCGCACACGTCTCTGCAGGAGCCCTCGTCTTTTACATTAAGGACATTAAGCATTCCTTCCGTACCGAACATGGCATTATCCAGATTGGTTGCCTCAGGCACACCGTCCGTATATACAAAGAGTGAGTCACCCTTCTTAAGTTCAAACTCATGCTCTCTGTATATCATGTCCTCCATCGTCGCAACGGCAGGCGAGTGCTTATATTTTATCACCTCGTATTCACCGTCCACATGCTTAAGGATAGGGTGCTCATGTCCCGCATTGGATGCGATACCTTTACCCGTACTTATCTCAAGGATTGCAAGCCAGACGGTTACAAAAAGCTCAGACTCATTGCCCTTGCACAGTTCGTTATTGACATGCGCCAGTATCTCCGAAGGAGTACCGCCCATCATAGCCCTGTTTTTAATAAGGGTCTTGGCTATTACCATAAACAGAGCCGCAGGAACACCTTTTCCCGATACATCGGCCATAACCATGGCCAGATGATTGTCATCAGTCATGAAGAAATCATAGAAGTCTCCGCCCACCTCTTTGGCCGGCTTCATGGACGCATATAAATCAAACTCAGACCTCTCCGGGAAAGGCGGGAATATGCGCGGCAGCATATCGGCCTGAATCTGCGTTGCTATATTAAGCTCTGCGCTTATTCTCTCCTTTTCTGCCGTGATATGAGTTATCTCATTGATATAGCTTTTGGTTCTGTTGGTAAGACCCAAAAAGGCATCTGCCAAAACCTCTATCTCATCTGCCGTGTAATATGCTTTCTCTTTGACAAAATCGAGTTCTCCGCCCTGAATCTTTGATACGCTGTCTGCCATGACATTAAGCGGACGAACTATCTTCTTTGAAAGAATGTGTCCGTTCGCCACGGCAATGATAACGACAAGTGCAAGAATCAAAAGCATGCTGATTCTGGTCTTTTCGATATTGTCATTATATACGGTCGCAGATTCATCCGCTATTTCTCTGTAGTTCTTTTCAAGCATGGATGTCGGCAGGCTTACGGTATCATTATCCACAGCCGAAATTACAGCCCAGCCGACAGTCGGTGACGGCGCACCGCACATGTAATACACGGTATCGTCAATCTCGACTTTTTTAATTCCCGTAGGCTTTGTTAGAGCCTCATCTATAAGTTCGGCCAGATCCGAGTAACCGGCCTTTCTTATATCCACATCCTCATCCTGTGCATGTACGGCGAAAATGCCCACAGTCTTCGGCGACATTATCACATGACCGTTTTCATTGACTGCGAAAATAAAACCGCCGTTTTTATCCGATTCGTTAACAGCCTGAATCATCGAATCAACAAAGAGATCCGCACCCACAACCGCCTTGAGTTCTCCGTTGTGATCATAGACCGGACAGGATACTACAACTCCATATTCTCCCGTATACTTATCGGGAATTATATCTGTAAAATAGACATCCTTTTTTTCTACTGCTCCCGAATACCAAGGTCTGCTCCTTGCGGGATACTTTATGACACTTCCGTCATCTGCAACTTTTATCTCCGGTCTTGCATCCGCAAACAAAGTGACGCCTGTCTCTGTTGATACATAGCATGCATCCAGAATCGACCTTTCGTATACCGATGTCAGCATGTCGGCCAGATTACCCAAAAGTCCGACTTCATCAGCTATGTCATAGTCCGTAGGATCAACACCGTCGTCATAAATAAGCTGTGCGCATGTCGTCCCTTTTTGACACAAATCAGGAGTCTTAACCACTATCCTGTGGTTGATATCGGGCGAATCATAGAGCTTGGCCGTATAATCCGCAACCATTAATACGGCCGCCTTTGCGCTTGAAAAGTATCTGTCGGCTATCTCCGCATCCAGTTCCGTGGTCTTGCACAAATTCTCATCGATTATCGTCTCCATCGTCGCATCGGATATTCCCGTCATGGACTCTATCTGTGCTTCATTGGCATCTTTGACAAGTTCGGAAAGCTTCTTGGATTGGATTCCGAGCGCAACCGTATATACCGTAAGTATCAGCAATACGGTTCCTGCCACGAGGTTAAATATTTTACTGGATATTCCGCCTATTACAAAATTCTTAAATTTCCTCATTATTCATCACTGTCCCGTATACGGTGTTCCCCTCATAATCATACACCGTGGTATCTCATTCTCATATACATTGCCAGCACGGCAAGTCCCACGGTATCCATCACATGGAATATCACGGATGACCATACGATGCCGATGGTATCTCCCATAACGGCAACGGAAGCCATTCCAATACTCGTACTTGATATTAAGAACAAAACGGCAATTATGTATGCAATGATTTTAAGCACTTTATCATCGAGGAAAATGGCCGTAACTATTATACCGAGCAATAAAGCCACAAGCATTCCCTGATACTTGAATCCGTGCGTAAGATTGTATATGAAAGCATAACGAACACTCGAATCAACACTTCCGTTATCCACGGCAAGACTGAGTACGCCTAAAAAATACGTATATAACGATGATGATATATCGTACATAAGCTGGGCTCCGACCAAAATCGAGAACCATATGCGCAAAAGCTTGCGAATTACTTCAGCAGTTAATGCCGAGTTATTCTCGCCGAACGCCTCTTCCTGCAACTGTGCCATATCCTTGCGGTCTTCGCTCGGAATAACGGACACGTATGTATTTACCTTTTTAAGTGAATACATAAAAACTGTCGCCGTAAGTATCAGTATGAATATTGATATTCCGTTCTGGAATCTGTATGCCGCAAGATCATCCACATTAAAGTGCGATTGAAGCAGCCCCATTCGCACAAGAAGTCGAATGATGCCGGATGAACCCAGTTCAACCAGCCTTAATATGGCTGCAGCAAATATGGTATTGGATAAGATGTGCTTTTTAGGACTTAAAAACATCGTTAAACCTCAAGCGAATCAATGCCTGCTTTACTCTTCGGTTCCGTGATATTTCACACAAAGCATTGTAAGGTCATCAAAACTCGGTGCACCCGCAACAAATTCACCCACATCATGCATTATATTGGCAAGAAGAGCTTCAGGGGAAGCATCTGCATCTTTATTAAGTGCGTCAACCATCCTTTCAAGACCGAACATCTCATTGTCCGCTCTTGTTGCCTCAGGAACACCGTCCGTATATACAAAGATTGTATCGCCCTTATCAAGTGTCAGTTCGTATTCCGTATATTCTATATCTTCGGCCAGACCCGCAACCATTCCGTGCTTGTCTTTAAGCAGAGTAAATTCACCATCCGCTTTTCTTACTGCAGGATATTCATGTCCTGCATTGGCCGCCGTCAGTTTTCCGGTACTTATCTCCAATATGCCTATCCATATCGTAACGAACATTCCCTCTTCGTTATTCTCACACAGCATATTGTTGACTGTTTCAAGTATCTCCTTTGGTGAACCCATCTCCAGCATTCTGCCCTTAAGCAGGGTCTTGCTTACGGTCATAAAGAGCGCAGCCGGCACACCCTTACCGGATACGTCGGCTATCACAAGGCCCAGATGATCATCATCTATAAGGAAAAAATCATAGAGATCACCGCCCACCTCTTTGGCCGGTGTCATCGATGCGTAAATATCAAATTCTTTTCTGTCAGGGAAGGCAGGAAAGATACTCGGGAGCATATTTGCCTGAATCTGCCTGGCAACATCAAGCTCCGCACCTATTCTCTCCTTTTCTGCAGTAACGGCTTTGACCTCCCCGACATATCTGTCAAGTTCCGTAAGCATAGATGAAAAACTTTCAGAGAGTTCTTCTATTTCGTTGTTTGAATTAATCTTGGCCAATTCGTTTGTTGCTTTTTCGACATCCTTATCAGCCTCATACATCCTTATGACCTTCTTCTGATTATTAATCGGATAATGAACATATTTCCTGATAAGACGTCTGGTCCATAACAATATAAGAGCCAAAAGCATAGCCTGTGCCACAATAAGCAATATTGAAAAGGCAATAATTTCCTTAATAATATTACGCCATTCCAGGGAAATTCCGACTACAGCCAAGAATTCTCCGTCTGCGGTCACCGGCACAAAGGTGTGAACAGACTCGGCTTTGAGATTTTCACCAAATGAAAGCTCCATGCTCGGTGCTATCTTACCGGTCGCCAGAACATAATCCAAGGCAGGAGCATCTCCCTCTTTATATGTTTTCACAGTTCCGAGTTCGAACAGTTCTCCGCCCTGGCTTATTCTTTTTTCATCATGACGGGTTCCCGTCAAAAGGTATATCGAATTATTGTTTTCATCCGGTTTAGTGAAAACATACAGATATTTCGGTTCATAGATATTCTTCATCTTGTCCATGACACCGCTCATACGGCCATAACATATCTCAGCAAAAAGCTTCTGTTCATCGGCATTGAATGCATAAGCCTCTTCACTTGTTATCCTGTATAAGTCATCATTAATACGGGTACTCTCATAAAAATCAATTTCTTTGGCTCTGATCGAATCACTGTCATAATCCAGATCCATATCCTCATAGTTATTAACCCAGTAATCGATTAAGAACGTAAGTGATCTGTAACTCTTCATCTCAAGAGCGCATACTGTCGTTAGCATCACAGCACTTTCGTAACGCTCATCCATATGCCTTTTTATATTATAGGCAAAAAGCGCCAGCGAATTAAAAAAAATGATAAATACAATAAAGATTATAAGAGGTCTGCTTATCTGACTGAGTATCCTCTTTTTTACAGTCTCATTCTTTTCCTGTGAATCGGCTGTGGACTTTATCATCCGACAATCTCCTGTGTTCTGCTTACTGATATATTTAACCCTTTTACACTTAATTAACCGATGGAATTGCTTCTCTGTACCGTTTCGGTTCCTTTTTGTTTTTCAGCACCCGCAGCTTGTACCGCAGTCTTACGTCCTTTCAAAGTATCCGAAGTTCTCTCCGGGGTACCGGTTTTTTTCTTAAGACCGTCAAGATTAATTTCACTAACCTGCCCTTCAGCCTGCCCCCCTGCCGCATGGGTGCTTCCGGCCTGGGCATTTCTTGCTCTTACTTCTGCAAATCTTGCTTCTTTAGCCTGCTTTTGGGCAGCTGCAGTATCTGCTTTCTGTCTGTCTTCCGTCTCAAGTGCTCCGTGCTTTTCGGCATATATACCTTTGTATACTCCCTCTGCGCGGCTATTCATCTGCTCCATGAAGCTATCCTCGCATTCATCGAAAGCATCAACCACTTCTTCCTCTGTAAGATCCTGCGATTTCATCTCATCTCTAAAGATTTCATTGCGATCGTCATACATTTGCCTATCTTCGGCACTTAAGCTTTCCAGTCTTTCCTGAATACCTTTTTGAAACCAAACTCTTAACTTGGCTTCATCAACGATTTGCTCCTCTATAAGTTTGGGAGACTTGCCTGAATTCTTAAGCTCGTTGTTAAATCTGCGCACTCTGTAATCTCTTACCGCATCCTCACACAACGAATTCAGGATTCCCTCCGTCATCTGTGCTCTGCTGATTTTTTCTCCAAACAAATTGCCGTTTTTAACGTCTTTTACACAATCGAGAAGCGTATCTACAGAATACTTTCCGAGGTCCTTGAAAAACTCCATGGTTTTTTTCGGATCAAGTTTATCATTACTTCCCTCTCGAACAAATGCGGCGTCTTTAAGCATTTCACCCGCAAGCGACTTGAATCCCGAGTCTTCGGATACCCTTGAAGCACAATATAAAGAAGTCACTGAGTCCATACGCTTCGTAAGATCGTTCTTTTCATCCCTTATAAATCCGACAACCTCTTCTCTTGCAAGTGAACCGGCGCGCCTGTCGTTATACTCCTTTTGGACGGCGCTTTGATCTACGGGCTGTACATTTCTTGTCTCAGTTCTTAATCCTTCGTATTTATCCGCGATTGCAAGTTCTTTCTTAAGACCGACTCTTAATGTCTCCGCCTCTTTATACAGATCCTTTGCTCCTTTAAATCTGTCTCTTCCTGCAAATGTCCATTTAAAGCCTTTCTTAGCCTCTACGTATTCGGCTGCCAGATCCGAACAGGTCTTGGCCTCACCCATCACAGCCCTTGCCTTTGCATTCCATTCATCCGGGTTTTTCTTCTTATCTATGCCGTCAAGTTCGTTTTTAAGATTCTTAAGCCTTTCAGCGGATTCTCTGCAAAGACGGTGTTCTGTAGTCTCTTTTCCAACAAGCCTTGAAGTGTTGAATTTATTTAATGCATCATCAAGGTTTGTCCTTCCTTCACTGCCGTTGTACAACTGCTGCTTACTTATTGCTTCGTCTGTAAGCACTCCTTTTCTCTCTGCTGCAGCTATCTTATTGTCAAAAAAAGCTTTGTTCGCATCTACCCATTTACGTAACGGATCGTGGTGATTAAGGGCATCAGCCTTATTCTTGCCGTCCAGGGCTATTTTGGCATCTGTCTCAGCATCTGCGAGTCTTTTTAACGAAGCCATTGAATCAGCCACTTCCTTGGGGCTTGACTGACTCTCCTTATCACATAATCTGATGGTATTATCCAGTGCATCCTTAAGCTCTTTGCTGTAATACGATGAATGAGCATTCTTAAAGTCTTTTAAACTTTCTCCGATCTCTACTCTGTTATCATCAACACTCTGCAGATAATCCAAATATTCACCGTGAAGTTTTTCATAAAGCTGCCTTCCGGTGTCCGTCATTTGTTCGGTAAGTTTTACGGCATCCGCAACATATATGGCAGTTTTGAATTCTCCTGCCGCCCGATTCGCATCATCTTCAAGTCGCCGCTTCTCTGCATCGTCATATTCTGCAGGGACCTGCTTTTTCACCGGATTAAGTGCAAACCTATTATTCTCCGACGCAAGCCTTTCTGCTGCCCTTCTTAATTCCGACTTATATGCATTGACCTCAGGTTCCGAAGCTCCCTCCTGCGGAAGATTGGTAAGCTTATCCTCAAGAGTTGTCAACGCATCTTCAAATTCCTGCGGATAATCAAAAAACTTCCTGCTGTCTTCCATCAGAGTCTTTTGTTTATTGAAACGTTCCAAAAGAGTAAGATATTCCGAGAATCCTTCAACGGGCATTGCACTCTTAAGATATGTCTCCAGATTATTGAGGGTTCTAAGGTCACCTATGTATCCTCTTACCTCATGAAATATTCCATCCACGGCTTGTGCTTCTCTGCCGTCAAACATCCTGTGGATTACCGGATCTTTGGTATCAACATGAGTTATTCTTGCAATCTCATTCTTTAGATTTACAACTTCACCTAATAGCTTATGTCTTAGTATACTCTGTTGCCCGGTTGTTGCGGGGCGCTCTGCCCCGATAGTATTTTTAACGTCATCAAGTGCGTCAACATATGAAAATGCAGCCCTGTTAACCTTGTCAATGCCTACTTTTCTCATTGACTCCTGAATCTCCTGCTCCGTATATGCCGCCCTGTCAGAATCCGCATTGGGAGAAAAGAATAACATTGCGTTATCAGGTGCAAGATTCGCCTTTACTGCGTCACTTATGATCGGAGTAAAGCCGTAATTGCCGGACTTGTTCATAATACCACAAGCCGGAAACTCATCGCTGTATGATTTATTAAAAGGAGTAGCGTAAAACTCCCTGTTCTTAATTTTGTTTACATTCCATTGTGCATAGTCAAGAAAGAATCTCTGTACCGAACCGTCCGGATATCTTCCGGACGCAATAGCATCATCGATTCTTCTTGAAAGCTCATTGAGTCTAAAATCGTAATCGCGCTCATTAAAGCATTCATCAGTATAAAACTCCCTCGGATCATTGGGGTCATAAAGAAAATTTGCGCTCGGAGCGGCTCCTGTAACATCAAATTCTCTCGGATCAACTCCATGTACATAAGCGGGACCGGGAAGATCATATGCCAGTTGGTGCATAAGATCCCTTTCCGGTGTATTCGCAAACATAAGATATGCCCCGCCGAAAGTGGCTCCCAGACTAATGAAATCTCTCGCTCCTGCCGGTATATTTACATTTTTTCCTGGCATTTTCCGCTCCTCCAAATACTATTTTCCCATTCCCTTTACCTGAGGTTTTTTTGCCGTCTCCGTGGTCATTGAAGTTGACGCTTTTTTCGCCGGTTTTGCCGCAGGCTGTGCCTGCGCATTTGCTTCAGAATTTCTTGCCGGCGGTTTAGGTGCCGGAAGTGTTGCAGCCTGTCTCTTTGCCGGCTCCGCAGCTTTCTTCGGAGCAGGTTTTGAGAGCAATTGATTCTTGGCAATAATCTCCTTGTCAAGCGACTGAGAGAGTAAAGCCTTTACCTGCTTTTGCAGTTCGGCAGGAAGTGGAGCATTTTTTCCGTGTTCCTTCCTGAAGTTTTTAAGCAAATCCATAGCCTGCTTTCGCTCCGCAGTCATATTCTTTGCTTCCCTGGCTCTGTATGCTTTTTTCTCTTCCGGAGTCATACCGCTTAAAAGCTTCTTTTTCTCTGCAACATATTTTGCCCTCTGCTCCGCCGTAACTACAGGTTTCTTGGCAGCCGGCTGAGGAGCCTGCGGCTGAGGATTTCTGGCTTCCGGTGTATTTCCGCGAAGCTGTTGTCTGTTTCTTGCCTCTCTTGTTGCTGCATTGGCACGGCTGACAGCGTTTGCCTGATCAAGTCTTCTTTCAGCCTGTACAGGTTCCCTGTACATAGGAGCGCCATACTGAGGCATTCCGTATTGCGGCATTCCGTACTGTGGCATTCCAAACTGAGGCATTCCGTACTGCGGCATACCAAACTGAGGCATACCGTACTGTGGCATTCCGTACTGAGGGCCAAATGCGGGTTGCTGCTGAACAAAATTTACATTCTCTACAACTCTTCCGGTCATCTGGGTTATACGCTGTGCTTCAAGACTGACTCTTTGCATATCCTGACGCAAGCCCATAGCCTGTGCCTGCAACAAACCTGCCTGTTGCATAAGATTACGTGACATAAGCTGCAACTGCGGATTATCTTTTGCCATCTGGGCCATCTCTTTTGCCTGATCAGCCAAGGCCTTCGCGGTCTTGTTAAAGCTGTCCATCTGCCTGGTTGTCTGTTCCATATATCGTCTCATGGACATGGTTCCGACAACTCTGGGCCCAAACTGCGGCTGAGAAAAATAGTTATTTCCCATCCAGCCGTATGTCTGACCTAATTGCATGGGAGCCATTCCGTACATGTAAGCGAACAAGCTTCCCATAAGCCCGGGCCTGGTTAACGTCGGGAGCTGTGTCATACGCGGAGGTCCCTGAGGACGAAGCCTTGGAGTTCCCTTAGGTGCCGGGCTTGCTGCTTTTGGTGTCTGGCTCGCAGCATTAGTCCTTGTCTGCGCCTGAGGTGTACGAGCCGCAGCGTTAGTCCTTGTCTGCGCCTGAGGTGCACTGCCTGCAGCGTTGGTCCTTGTCTGCGCCTGAGGTGCACTGCCCGCAGCGTTAGTCCTTGTCTGCGCCTGCGCTGCCTGTTTTGCAGGCTCCTTGGGTTTCGGCGGTTCCTTACCCTGAGCAACTGCATTCAAGCCATCTACGGTTCCCGCATCAATGACCTTGTCCGTCGCTCCCAAAGGATCCATGGCAGGATTTGCTTTTTCCTCAGCTACCGGCTCTTTAGGAGCTTCCAAACCCACTCTGACCCTGAAATCTTCTACTGATTCAAGCACGGCGTCTTCCGGCACCATGCCCATATCCTTCATGAATTTAAGTCTATCCTGTTCTATTTCTTCTACGGTTCTGTTAGATTGAGCCGCCTTTTCAATTGATACAAATTCACGCGGAACAATAACATGTCCGTCCGGAGTTTTTGCATACTCTTCATCATCAAAAAGACTTGCGGACTTTTTAGGCGCAGTTGCTTCCGCAGCAGCGGGTGCTGCCGGTGCAGGTGCTTCTGCCGCGGGTGTTTCTGCCGCAGGTGCCTCTTCTGCAGGCGCTTTTGCCGCGGGTGCTTTTGCCGCGGGTGCTTCTGCTGCGGGTGCTTCTGCTGCCGGTGCCTCTGCTGCAGGTGCCTCTGCTGCAGGTGCTTCTGCCGCAGGTGCCTCTTCTGCAGGTGCTTCTGCCGCGGGTGCTTCTGCTGCAGGTGCCTCTGCTGCCGGTGCTTCTGCTGCCGGTGCTTCTGTTGCAGGTGCTTCTGCTGCAGGTGCTTCTGCTGCAGGTGCCTCTTCTGCAGGCGCTTCTGCCGCGGGTGCCTCTTCTGCCGATGCTTCTGCTGCCGGTGCTTCTGCCGCGGGCGCTTCTGCTGCCGGTACTTCTGCCGCGGGTGCTTCTGCTGCCGGTGCTTCTGCCGCGGGTGCTTCTGCTGCAGGTGCTTCTGCCGCTGCCGCAGGCTTGTCTTCAGCTACTTCAGAAACATCATCGAGTTCTTCAAGCAACTCATCATCAGTTTCTTCTCCGGATGCTTCTCCCGCTCCGGAATGTAATGCAGACATTGCTTCTTCATGCTCTGCTTGTGTTTTGTTAAACTCATCCATTACTTTTTGAACTTCATCCTGATTTTGACCGTTATCCTTTGGCATGCTTGTTCTCCTTTATCCCTTTACTTTTCCGAAAGAATTCCCATCTTAAAGCACAAATGTCTGCATGGAATTACCCGCTCTGTAAATATATACAGACAATTGCGGATTATTCCACGCAGACATTATCACATATTAAAACGCAGCTTTTATCTCATACAATCCGCGGCCGTCGCCGGGAATGTATCTCACCATTGTATCTCCGATCCTTACCCATTCACCAAGCTTAAGGCCCTGCTCATTGACATCCATCCAGTGCGAATAGATGGCGCTTGCAAGCAAATCTCCGTTCCTGCTTACGGCATTGGTATAGAATCTTAAAACTTCATAATCGTAATATGCCAAAAGGTCCACATTGCCAACCGCCGTGGAAAAGGCTTTACGATCTCCTATTATCGATGTGCCCACCATAAGTGTGTAGCCGTTGATATCGGAATTCTTATACAATCCGAGTCTGTCGGCTATATATGTGCCGTTCGATGTGTTGGAAGCACTCGAAAGCATCATATAGTTACTGTACACCGTTAACGTTCTGTAGTTCTTGAGGGTTGAATTAAGTGTCTGTTGTACGGTTAAAGCCCATGGAACAAATATATCGAAGTTGTTCGCCTCCTTAGCCGTAAACCACGAATTACGCATCGGCATCTCAGCACCGAGAATATTCTTTGTCAAGAATCTGACACCGCTTGCCTCAACATAAAATCCGTCGGAAGAATAGCAATCGGAATGAAAGACTCCGTCAGATGTCGCATATGCATATGCTCCCGGAATTCCCTCAAACGGTATCCACACACCGTTAATCTTGGTTATGCTGTTAGCTTCAGATTTAATCGGTCCGAACTCCCCCTGCTTCGGAGATAAATAGACCGCCGCAACCATCATAAGCACTCCCGCTGCACACAGAAGTCTTATCAGACGCTTCCTCTTTTTCTCTTTGTTACTCACCGTATTTCCCATGAATCTCCTCACTTTACTGTGACCCTTTACATACACAATAAACCACCAATAAGTATACCATAATTTCGTCTTAAAATGCTACCTTTGCGTGTATCTTTCTGCACTTTTCAAGCAGTCTTCTAATACGCTCCGTAGCGGCCTTGGGATTGATTCCAAGAATCTCTGCAATGTCCTTAACCTGAAGGTCCATTGCATATCTCATGGACAAAAGTTCCCTCTCCTCACGACTTAACTCCTTAAGAATATCCTCAACCTCTCTGTTAAGCTCGTTAAACTCGATGTGTTCCTCTACGGGATTGTTCTCCGCCGTATCAGGCTCGGGCAGTTCATCCGTCATCTCCTCATGTCGCTTGGCAGCAGACGTCTGATGATTGATAACCGTATTCCTTGCTATCGTACACAGCCACGTCCTCACCCCCGATACTGCGGGATCGTATCTGTCGTACGCATCAAGTGCTTTAATGAAAGTATCCTCCGTAAGATCTTCCGCGGTTTCTTTATGCAATACTTTCATGTAGACGAAGTTGTACACATATTTGAAGTTTTCTTCATATACCGTAGCAAAATCAGCTTTTTCGGACATACTCACCTTTTCATACCTCCGAAAGATTTCACCTTATCTTCCGTCATTTCTTTATTGTTGACCTTCGAATCCGCACGGGAAGCGCGATGTATGGAGTCTCGCTTTGCGGACAGCTTCTGTTCAAGATCTTTGTAGGAAGTCTCTTTGACAGGTGCTATACCAAGTTTTTCCCGAAGTCTCCCTTTAAGATCCGTCTCTTTTGAAAAGTCCGCTCCGGTAAGCATACTCTCAATATCATTTATGCTCTTTACATCATTTCTCTCCTGCATAGACTTTCTCCTTTATAATAAGTTTTCAATTCCCTCTATCTCTGTCTCTACGTCCGCGCCAAGCATCTCGGACATTGTATCACCCTTATTAAGTCCAAGCGCTTCATCCAGTGCATCTCCCTGCTCGATTCCCAGAGTGTCAGCCATGGAATCACCTACGCCCGCACTTATAAGGTCAGCCATTCCGGTTTTGCTCTTCGGCTTGCCGGCACCGGCACCTGCGGCTGTTCCGGACTTTTGAGCCAAATCTTTATTATATATATCAACCGTCTTGGAAATATCTTCGTATACGGCATCAGAATATGCGTGTCCGGAAGGCCTTTTTCCGTCAAAAGCATTACCTCCTCCGGCATAGGCCGTATTGTTATTCCATCCCTGCCCGAACGCATTGCTTCCGTCCTTCATTCCGGCATCTGTAACTCCCGGAACATCCTGCCCCTTATGATTTCCTTTGCCGGATATATTATTCCACGCTCTGCCAAGAATATTGCTGACACCTTTTCCTATAACTCCGGTTAACGCATTAACCGGCGTAGCCATAATACCCGAACAGCGGGCTATTGCCTGCCCCTCCATTCGGCCGGCCTGAACATTCATAATAGTTGTTACAATAGGGCCCGCCTGAGTGACCGCATATGCTCCTACCGCCATAAATAAGAGTCTTACAAGATAATCTATGGATTCTGTTGTTCCTTCACCAAAGAATTTAATATCTCCTTTTATTATTATAGTGGTTATTCCCAGATATACATTCATACCTATTATCAGGCCGTAACCCGATACAAGCTTTGCTAAGAACGTATCCATCCACTTCTTATATCTCTCACCGTCATCTATGGGCATTGTCGATGCAAAAAACGGGCTTACTATCAACAGCGTCAGAAGATCAAAGATTCTGCATATGACGACTATGCAAGATGTTCCAATCAAATATATATACAGCATTCCTCCCCCAATGCCCACAATATAGTCGATTCTTTTAACATCAAAAAACTTCATGACTTCGGTTGAGCTTCCCCAAAGTTTCTTGCCGCCCTCATAGAATCTTCCTCGATACTTATCTAAGATACCGAAATCAGAGGCCGTACCGGAAGCCGTCGTTTTAAGAGCAACGGGTCTGGTCGAACTGTTATACAGAGCCGAGTCGCTTATCTCTTCCTTGACGGCATCAAGAGTTGATATTGCAAATATAGCATCGGCAAGTTTTCCGCTGCCCGGTCTTGTGGCAGTATCCACCTGCTTAAGTATGGCATCTCCCAATACCACAAAGAAAAGTGACATTATTGGCACCAGAACAAGCGTCAGAAGCGACCTGGCCATATAACGCATTACTTTGCTTACTGGTTTTTTGCCTTCCAGATCGGCCATTCCCTTAACGGTACCTATTAAAGCAAATAAAAAACTCAATAATATTCCTAAAAACGTCAGCAGAATCAGAGCTCTGATGAAATACGGAGATTGGAAAACCGCAAGCAACAACGAGCCTTTTTTCTCGCCCTTGTAATACACCGGCTCAAGACCGGCAAACATTCTGAATGCATCCTCCATTGCAGTAAGTATTTTAAGCACGGTAACTTCAAGTCTGTAAAAGAGTTCCGAAAAGTACCTGATAAGAAGTGACTTAAAAAACTCTATCTGCGCGCCGAAAATTCGTGAAAGTAAAGGCTCTAATATTTTGCTGAACACGGTCTTATGGACATAAGTGATTATCTCCATGAGCTTTTCGAAAGCCGGAGTCAGTATATGATCCAGAACATAGTCCACGCATTTACTTATAAATCCCAATTGAACGTATACCATTATTATTCTCCGCCTTCAGTATACAATCCGTAAATCTTCCTTGCTGCAGTCTCGGGATCTCCGGCATCGGGCGCCATACCCGTAAGTGATGCCATATAGTTATCCCATGTCATCTCCGAAGATTTAAGATAATCCTGCACCGCATCAGACCTCTGCATCGACAAAATCAGTGCCCTGTAGAAGTTGCTTCTGTGATAATCATCCATCTTCTCCGCGCCGGTATCATAATCCGTCTTAAGATACTCCTCGAATTCACCTTTATATCCGCTGTATGCAGGTAACATCATCCTTACTACAATGATTGCCTCCTCAGCACCTTGGGCACCGTTTACGGTCTGCATTCCTCGCAAGAGTTCCTCAAGCAACTCCGCCTTGGTCTCAAGACTTACTTCGCCCGCTCCTTCACATATAAATTCAACAAGTTTTGAATAATATGTCGCTGAGTTAAGTGCTGAATCTATTGGGGTCTGATCACCTGTCGTATCTTCCTTAAGTTGTCTGTTCGTTACTGCCATGACAACCGCCTGGATATACTGCTCCCATGTAAAGTTCTTCTTAAGAAGTACTTTCTTCACTTCCTCGGTTTCAAGAAGACCTCTCTTTATATCCTTATACCAGTCTGCTTCCTTCGTCTTTTCAATTCGCTCGTAATCGCTTTCCCATGCCGTCTTTTTAAACTCGACATAATCATCATAATACTTGACATACTGGCCGAGTTTCATTCGCTGCTTAAAGATAAGTTCTTCAACATCCATTATGCTTTCGGCTGTTTCAATACCCTCAGTTATCTCACGGCGCATATTACTCTTCTGATCATCGGATATTCCTTCCGTACCCGCATATGACAGCGCTGCCATGTCTTCAAGAATCTGAACTCTGGATAAGGCAAGGTTGTCAGGATTTATCCTCTTATGAAGATTTTCAAGATATTCCTCCCACGCAGCATCCTCTTTCTCAACCGATATCGCAGGATTATCGTCTTTTCCTTCGGGTCCGTAGTAATACTCCGGCGGTATAGGATTCCTGATAAAGTACATCTCCTCTATATCTTCAAGCACCGATGCCCTTGCCTCCATACGATTCATGGTCTTATCCATGTTCTCATCTTTAAGGGCCTCGACATTGTCATTATATACTCTGTCACCATTCTCATCGACTTTGTCGTATCCTGTGCTACTGTCGCCGTTCTCTATGGCTTTGATCGTATCCTCGTGTTCCTGCTCATAATCGATCACTTCACGAATCTCTCTGTATGTTTGGGCATCGGCAGATGTCATGGTCGAAAGCATATCTTCACTGAGCGCAATCTCACATAACATATCCTTTAGATTACCCAAGTCGGAAGAATTCTGGATTCGGCTTAACAGATCGACCCAATAAGGATCAGTCTTGACCTTATCACCTAATTTATCCGCTCCGGTCAACTTAAGTATCTCATTCATGGCATCCTGCTGAACGGATACTTTCTCCCTTAAAGAGGACAGGTATTGTTCAATCTCCACGGTATGAGTTATTTCCTTGGGATCTTCCACTTCCGTCTTTAACGTCAAAACCGCAGCCGATAAGTCTGTATCCGTTCCGAAAAGACCGGCTTCAAGTACTGCTTCTTCTGAATTATCCTCGGAGTAGTCCACTACGACTTTGTTTCCGTCCTCGTTCTCCCTTGTTCTGTATTGTCTGCGAACATAATCTATCGCAAGCTGATCAAGATATTCCCTAAGAGCTTTATCATATATCTCCTGCTTTTCCGCAGCATAATCAAATTCATACACCTTCGCTCTTGCAAGATCCAAGGAACCGTACATATAGTCTTCAGTATCATATCCGACCAACACATAATTGCCCGAATCACGATCCGGAAAACTCTGGTAATATGAACCCGATTTTACACGCAATACACTGTACTTTTCGAGCCCGTAATCCTCCACATTAAGTATGGTGGCACCGGAATCATATGCACTTATCAATATCTCTCTGTCATTAAGAGGAGTGAAGCTTGACGACGACTGGATCGTACCCACACGGCTTGAGTTAAGAGTTTTGGCAAGTTTCTCTTCATCGATACTATATTCAACGTCTTCATCGGCCGGCTCCGGTCTGTTATATGTGGCATGACTCATCTCATTCTCAGTATGAAGAGTAAAGCCTGTCGAAGAAAGAAGCTTTTCATTGGGAGTGTACATACCGGCGACAAATCTCTGATTTATGCTGTAAGTCATGACAGTTCTGCCGTTTACGTCCATTGGCTTACGCGATACCGGGAAGAAGTTAACTCCGGCTTCCGTTATTAACAGCCATATTTCGGAAATATCCTTACCATTATTCTTGGAAGCATCATTGCCGTATATATCATACGCACCTGTATCTATTGCCGCACCGGATAAAGCCGGCGTTTGCATATTGATTGATCCCGATTCACTCATCGCAGACATTAATGCCCTCATCTTGCCGGATTTTGATTCTACCATATCCCAGAATAAGAGTACACCCGCTCTTATAGATGAAGTAGTGGACCCCTCCCTGTTGTTCATATCAGCAAACTGTGCCGTTGCACCTTTAGGAAACTTAATTATGTAAGACTTGGGTATAGTTCCTTTGGGAATGGTCATACTTTCATCCGGAACAAATACCTCATTATCTTCAATGGCCCTTCTAACCTCTTCGGGATCGATCAGTTTATCCGCATATTCTTCGTAAGAATCTCTGCTATGATTGGCAATAACGGTCATATTATATTGTTGTACTTTGGCTAAGAGAGTTGCGACATCCTTCTTATTTATGGCCTGTATAAATTCTTTGTCATTATTTAATTTCGCAATAAAACCATCAAGTGCTTTTTCTAACTTTGCCTGATCCTTCACCCAGTGATAGGCATACCACGGTTCATCATTATACTCATAAGGAACGGCATACACATCGCCGAATGGTTCCTCTGAATAAGGACTCGGGAAAAGATTTATAATGCTTATTCGAAGATTCTGATCGTTGTTTTCAAAAGTGGTCCATTCATCAGTGACATGGATCACCTCCAACACCTGCATGAGTTTATTTGTCTTGCCTTCTTTATCCGGAAAAGAGGTCACGTTTTTCTGGGTTAATGATGAATAATTTCCAACTATCGGCAGAATTCCCATTGTTTTAAGTGCGTTAGCATATTCTGTCCAATTCATATTCGCTAGGAATTGCAGAATAATATCATTAAGATTCACACCGCCTACAGACCATTCGCTCGCACCTCCTGCCAAAGCTATGGCCAACTCTTCAAATAACGGCCTTATCTTCCACCATGTCCATTTCTCTTCCGTTATCAGACTGATACCGCCGATGATCGCCTGAAAACTTTCCTTATCGGACGTAAACGGAGTGAAATCATCGGGTGCAACCAAAGCATCTTCATCGGCTCCGGCTGTAGCGGTAGCATTTTTAATTATTGACAGGCTCTGCCACTTATCAATCGAAACATTCTCGGAAATAATATTCGCACCGTACTTCTTATAAAGGAGTTTCTGGGCCTCATAATTCTTATTTTCCGAAATAAAATTAATGTATCCTGAAGAAAGATCAAGGCTGTAGATACTAACCACACGATTATACATCACATCGGATACCCACGGACTTTCACCGGTATAGAGCATTACCGTCAGATATATGATGTTATTGCCATCCATGACTGCAGATTTCACAAGACAGTTAAGTTTGATCTTATCTGCAGTAGTGGTTCCGGAATTATAACTGTTACCGGACAGAGAATTTATCTCTTCTATGGCATCTTCCATATCCTCTTTATCTTTATCAGAAGCATCAGAACTTAATGTTTCCGTCGATGCGGAACCATTTTTAGCACCTATATTGGAGGCAACTTCTCCCACCTTAACGCTCAATATCTCTCCGAGCAAAGTTGAAGCCAGACAATTGCCGTCTTTATCATATATATTTGCACCGGAATTCTGATCAAAGATGAAATACTGATCGGTACCCGATATCTTACATCCGTACGCATGCGAAAGAGTATAGAAACCGAATGCTTCCGATTGATAGAATTCTACTACGGTCTTCTTCTTATCGGCCGTTATATGCTCATATCCCTGAGCATCAAAGACCTTATATGCTCCGGAATAGGGATTGTAGCTCATAAGGACAAATGCGTCACAACTTGGCTTAACATTATCCCTGTCGAATGACTCATACCTGTCCTTATCGGGGGCTATGCCCGTAGTCCCCTTGTATTTAGCCACTTCTTCCTTGCTTATATACGACGGACCGCAATAATAGTATATAAAGTTGCCGTCCGATGTATAGTCAAGACACATGAAATCCTGCAGGTAGTCAGGATGATTCTCAATTCCCGGAAGCAGATAAAAGGCCTCCGTACCTCCGATATCAAATCTCTCTTTGGCACCCACATAGGTGTTCATAACCACGACTTCCTTCTCCACTATGGGCGGAGCCGTGACGATATTGATCTCACCGTCGCCCAATATGCCGCAGCCTGCGAGCGTATTAAAGCACAAGAGAGCAGCAAGAAGCGCTGCTCCCCTTCTGTATGCTTTTTTAATTCTATTAGGCGAAAGTTTTCCCATCATTTCTTCCCGTCAGTGAGCCCTAATATCATTAGTTGGTAAGTGTTGACTCATAGCCACCCATCCATGTAGCCAAAGGTCCTATTGTAGTACGAAGAACAACTATAAGGATGAAGATCAAAAGGTAACCGATTATGGCATTCTTTAATGCCATCTTAGCCTTTTCTCTCTCCTGAGGTTCGTCAGCTTTTGCAAGCTTTACACCCAAAAGTACACACCAAATAGCACCTACTGCGCCCACTACCATGATAAGCGGTGTAAGAATGCTGTTGATAAGTTCAACAACCGGTGTTGCTGCTCCGGTAAAGTCCGGTGCTGCGATCAAAATTGCGTTTAACATGTTTTTTCCTCCTTGTGATAAGAACAACTCTCTGTTTACTCATCTGTATATATATACAACGTGAATTAGAATTCTCCACGCAATATATCAAAAAATTATTTTATTCTCATACTCTTATGAGATGTAAGTATTATGATCATACCCACGAGTATAAATATCAACAAAAACAGCGCCACTGCCGTCCACGGAATATATCCGTGTCTTGCAACCGCAAGGGAATATACCCTCATATTGCCGGAATCATCGGTTACCCTTATAAAATATGACCCTGCCGCAGCCAAAACATTGGCTGAAGAATATGCCGGCATGCCGTTATAAAAGATCTCCAGTTCCGCCGAAGGATCGGATACGGTATAACTTACATTACTTACAAAATACCCGTTCTTGATATCACCTTTGAATTCTATCATAGGCGGCGTCGTGTCACGAACAAACGAAACACTCATCATGGGCAACCCGCCCGTTGCATATACGGGTCTGTAGACAATCTGATATGCTCCGTCCCTGTCTGTCACCAGATATCTTTTGTCATCCACGCGTATCTCTGCATTTTCATAAATGACACTTTCTATTGAATATCCGTCCGGAGTGGCAATATAGTCGCATTTAATCGGTCTTCCGGTCTCAAGTATTCTGAAAGCCCCGATGAATCTGTAATCCGCTCCGTCCTCATTTACCTTCACCATGAAGTTATAGTGTCCGGGTTCTCTGAGTACAAACTGTGATGCATCCGATATCTCATCCAATATCGATTCTCCGTCTTTGGATAACGCAACCAGTCTTGATGCTTCATCCGTAACCACAGATACGGCTTCCGGAGTCATACCTCCATTGGGAATGCTCATATATACGCCGTCAACATCCGACCAATAGTAGTGATACATTCTGTTGCCGTCGTCATATGACGTCTTATATGCCTTGCCCTCATACACCTGATTCGAAGCGCTCTCTATAGCTGCCTCCATCTCGGCGTCACTGATCTTAATCTCACTTCTGAATGATTCCTCACTCATGGAATCTTCTATTCTTTTCTCGAGTTCCGAATCAGGGTCGTACGCCACCCCGATATTAGTGACATAAGTGTCATCATCTGACATCTCATCCGATATCTCTTCATTCGATGTCTCTTCATCAGCCGCATATACTTTGCTGCAATTGCCACCCGGCTGACACACGCATATCAGAGCCGAAACGGATAAGATCAACGAGATTTTATATAAATATTTTTTTATCCTATCTGCTGTATATTCTGTATGCAATGTACTACCAATCCTTCTGCCCCATATGTCTTATTGCTGAGACATATTAAGTGTGCGCGGCTTCATCTCCTTAGCCATTTCCTTGCTTCTGGCATGCTGCTTCTGCGCCTCTCTCTCCGCATTATGCTTGGCGGTTTCCTTCGCTATGAGTTCTTCAAGCGTAATAACTCTTACCCCCGGTTTTAATCCGGCGCTATCTTTCGAAGCCTCTTTAAACTCTGTTCCGGGCTTATATCCGGACTCACGTCTTTTGTCACGCTCATCTCTTAAAGCCGACATCCGCTTATCCCACATAGCTCTGTTTTTCTCACTGTCAAAATATGCCATAATATGCCTTCCTATTTACCGGCCTTCTCATCCATATATGTACTGAGCACCGCATCAAAAAGTGTTGCATGAACACTGCCTCTGCCTCTGAATACGGCTACATACTGTTCCTTGGGACCGTCAGCAGCACTCTGCGCCTGCAGGTCGTTCGGATAACTCTTGATGAGCGTGAGCGCATCTCTCTCATTGCAAAGTCCGAAACTTATCTTTCTGGCCTTAATATCCTCGCCCAGCGTAACAACCGAATTGTAATCGTGAGGACTGACGTAGAGATATCCCGAAAGATTCTTGGCAACATCAGAAACATTATCCATTATTCCAACCGAATATCCTGCCATAAGATCAAGTGCATCGGTGTAATCATGAAGTGTAGTTACAAAGAACAGTCCGCTGTTACCGTAAGACTCGGATATCGTATATCTGCTTAAATCCCTGTCAGTACCTATACGACCCATAGCCATATCCGCTTCTCCCGAATCAAGAAGCGCCAATGCCGCCTCAGCCGAATCGGCCTCAATAACCCTTAAAGTTATGCCCTCGGTGTCGGCAAGCCCCTGTGCCAATACGGGCTCCATTCCCGTATAACCTCCGTTTCCTGTTCTTGCACAGAATCTGTCGTCTCCAACTACCAAAGCCACGGTCAGATTGCCGTCTGCAACCAGCTGCGCATTGCCTGTACCCGCGCTGTTTCTTCCTGCCAATGATGTTACTATCACCAGCAAAAGAATGAGCACTACGAATGCAACCACTATCAACAGTATCCACGGTCTTCCGCCGAACAATCCTCCGATAGGCGAATTGTTCAGACCGTCAAGCAGCCCTTTCTTCTTAATCTCCCCGGTATCTTTGCTTTCCTTCACTTCTGTCGTGACCTTATTATCCTCAGCCATCCTGTCTCCTCACAATAAAATATACAATGTTAAACACAATTTCCCACGAACTACGTCATGGTGAATAATTCCTCTATTCCTTCACCCGCAATAATATTGACATTCGTTCTTTCGGAAGGAGAAGTAATTACAAAAGCTCGTCCTCTTCCGTTGTTGACTATGTCATCCTGCTCGCTTTCATTAATTGCACCCGCATTCTCATACAGCTTGACAAGATCCGTCATGTCGTTCGGTGCAAGCGGGAAGATAAAGCTGTACTGACTCGCATTGATAATCGCCGTCGACTTTCTTGCAAGTTCCTCTGTACCCACAAAGTCCTTGATGTTCTGTGTTATGACTATCTGCATACCGTTATACTTTCGTATTCGCTTAGCCAGCTGGAACATGAAGTCCAAAGCTATGGGATACTTATCGTCGATAAACACGTGCGCCTCATCTATTACGATTACTATCTTACGGTTGGCATGATATGCCATGTTGTATTCACGGTTCTTGATTATCTCATTATCAAGCCACTTAAGAACAAGCAGCATCTGCGCATTGGCCACGGTCTGGTTCTTGTTGGCGAGCAGTGACTGGAAGTCAAATACCACAAAGTTCTCTTCGGTACTTATAGTAGCTGCACCGTTCCATAACAGCGAATCTCTTCCGCCCGATGCAAACTTGCTGATGTAATTGGTCAACACCCTCAAGTTGGTCTTACTGTAATCACCCTTTGTCATCTGATAATCGTTAAGGATCTTGTCATACAGATCATCAAATGTAGGATAATCCTCCGGTTTGAGTGTTGAGAGATCGGTATATGCATCTATACCCTTCTCATCATACATCTGCACTGTAATGTTATTAAGCTGCTCCAGTGCATCGTTACTGATGCCGGGAAGAATCTGTCTGTAGAATTCTTCCAGGAACTGAAGGTGCGTAGAGAAACTTGTAGCCGCTTCATTACCGAATGCAGTTGCTCCTTCCTCGTCCGTACCGTCTTCTTCATCATCCGAAAGTGAAGTGATTATATGGAAAGGATTAAGTCTTCCCTGTGTGGCGCTTCCCACATCAATAATCTTACCGTTAAGTCCCTTAGCCATCTTGGTATACTCATTCTCGGGATCGAGTATGAATATCTTGGAATTCTCGGCGGCAAGCTGTGCAAGGATGGATTTCGTTGCATACGACTTACCTGAACCCGACTTACCGATGATGATTGTATTACTGTTAACTCTCTCACTGTCTCTTTTAAAGAAATCTATAAATACAGGAATACCTGCCGATTCACCTATAAACAATCCGTTCTTATCGTTAAGACTCTTAAATACAAACGGGAATGCGGCAGCAACCGAGCTTGAATGGATACCGTGCTCGTACTTTTCAAATGCATCATATCCCGATATCGCAGCCGAAACATAACCCTCAAACTGCTGCATGAACATATCGGTTACCTTAAAGCCTTCTTCCGCAAGCTGACGTCTTACTTCCTTTTTCTGAGAATTGATGCTTCCGTTCTGCTTAACACCGCTTCTCATCTCCTCGGAAAGCTTGTAGTCATTAACCTGAATAAACGTATTGACGTTAAACAGCACTTCATTCTCACCCTGGAGAAGTCGAAGTACATTTGCCAATGCCTGAATCTGAGTATTTAAATCAATGAGTTTTGAAGCCCTTCCGGTCTCCTCATGCTGTGAACGCAATTCCTCAAGCGAGCGGTCAATCTGTCTGATTGCCTTACCTCTTTCTATGGGAGTCATGCACATAACCACCTTGGTACCGACGGTGTTATACATACCTGCAGCCCAGGCATTGCCTACAGCCACGGGATAGTCCCTTAATCTGAACTGATGAGTGATAAGATTATCATACTGTACCGTTCTTGTGGTGAACTTGATTTCATCGGGCAGTATCCAATTCATGTATTCCTCGGGCTTAAGATTATTAACCTCTCTCTCGTCAAAATACATGTCATAGTTATACTTAAGGAATACCGCAAGTTCTCCGCCCGTAAGCTGAGTAGCAGGCATATTGTTCTGAGTAAACTGTTCTATACAGTTTCTGGCCTGACTCTGTATTAAAGCCTTATCTTTCTGAATGAATACAACATAATGGAAAGGCTGGAATATCCTGTCCTTTGTATTCATTGTCTTAAGCTGCTCTATTCTGTCCTGAACCACGCCTACGCGGATTGTAAGTTCCTCGTCGGTAAGCAGTCCGTTCATATAAGCCTCTTCAAGTTCCTTTAGCTTTACCTGCTCGTTATTAATGCAGTCATCATACACGAGCGGTCTGTCAAGCTTAACAAGCAATATCTGCTCATCGGGAGCCGCCGTACGCAAGATTCCGCCGAATACTCTGTCGATTATATTGTTCTGACGCATCTCGGTATAGAATCTGAACTCAACCGACGGAATCTGTACTACCGTGGCATAATATGAGCCGCCGTATTCTATGAATTCACCGTCAATTCCCGTAAAAGCCGTAATGTCTTCAACGGAAAGAGCCTTGTCGGATTCCTTTCTCTCCACGCTTCCTCTCTTGACAAAGTGCCTGGGTCTTCCGAGATATCGCATAAAATACAATAACATCAGATAGCCCTTGTCATCATCTATGGGGATGACAAGAGCAGCTGTGATGGCCGCAACGACTATGGCCATATATACGTGCCCGGGGATATTGGCAAGCAGAAGCATAATCGTAATCGCAAGGCCTATTCCGCCTACGAATACATCAACTACCTCCAATCCTCTGAATAGTTCCAATCGGACGTTTGTTTTCTTGGGAATTACTCTCATTACTTACTCTTTCCTGTTATTATCTCTTCTTACCTTCAAACTTAACTCCGTCACCGTGTTGTGACGCTGTCTGCCGTTGCATCTGTTGTTGTCTGGCTACCTTCTCGTGATACTTCGGATCGCTTAAACCGATACTGTCCATAAAGCCTTCGAAGTTCTTCTCCAGCTTTTGATAGGTGCCTGACTTTTTCATATTAAACAATGCGGCATCCTTAGCTATATCCATACCGAACGAAGCAATGGGCTTTCCTGACGCAACTCCGCGCAACTGTCCGGTGAATGCACTTCCCGCAGCCATCGTAGCGCTCTCGTTCATGCTGGCCATTACCGAAAGAATTGATGTTACCAAAGGTCCGGCCTGCATTACGGCGAATCCGCCGCCGATAAGCAATATCATCTTCATAAGATAATCCATGATTATATCTTCGCCCGGAGGAGTAAATGCTATATCCCCTTTAAATACCTGTGCCGCTACAAGCAGATACAGATACATGGCTACGACCATCCCGTATCCGGCGAAAAGTTTACCGATGAACATCTCCGACCATTTCTTGTATGCTTCGCCGTCATCAAGCGGCATCTGACACACAAAAAGCGGTTCTATTATAAGCAGCACTATAACGTCGAATACTCTGCTGACAAATATGAACATCACCGTGCCCAGTATCATTATGAAGAAAAACGCCACTCCTATGCCCAGGAAGAAATCCATCTTTTTAAAGTCAAAGGTGGCCTCTACATCCTCCCAGCTTCTGAAAGATTTGGTACCGTTATAAAACTGTCCTCTGTACACATCCGTAAATCCGAAAGTGGTTCCTTCATATCCGGGCGTCTGGTATCTTGTACTCGAATTGAACATCTTAGGATCGTACGTTCTGCCGTCACCGGAAACGGGATCCTTTTCCTTAACAGCATTCAGTGTTGAAATACAGAATATGGTTCGCGCTATGGACGTATCCTCATCCATCGTCATCGCATGTGTAATGCCCGTAAGCAATGCATCTCCAAGCACGATCATGAAAAGACCTATAAGCGGAATCATTATCATTCTCAACATGGCTTGAGAAGTCATCCTGAGTACGTGTCCGACAGGCTTCGATCCTTCGCCGCCCATATCGGATATTGACTTTATTGTCGCAAGCACCGAAAAAAACATACACAGTACAAATGACACCATGACGACTATAAGTATGGTCTTTGTAACGAAGTTCGTTCTTACAAGTATGCTTAGAAGCGAGCCGGTCTTATTGTCTATAGTGGTAACGCTCTTTACGCCCGCCAATACCTCAAAGATTTCTTCAAGCATATCCACTATCATAAGCAACGCTCTCTCTATTCCGTAAAAGAATCTTGCAAGAATAGTCCAAATCAGTTGCACTGCAATCTTAACTATCTTACCTATAACGGTCTCCAGGACGCCGCCAAGAACGGTATCAAAAATAAATCCGAACACTTCACTTAAAAGCGAAGACAACCACTCAAAGACGGGGTTAAGAATCTTATCAAAAACATAGTCGATGGCGTCTTGGATCCAGCCAAGTTGAACATAAGACATTATTTGCCACCTCCCGCCGGAGCATCAGGATCAATAATGCCCAAAGAGTTCTCAATCCTGCCCTTAGCAGACTTTGATACCATTCCGACTGCTTTAGTGGCACCGCCCGTAACCGTACCGATAATCTTTGACTTAACCATCTGAGCAGGCTGTCCGAGGAACATTGCCACTTCGGGATTGATAATCTCAAGCATAAGATTCTGACTCTTAAATACCGCATACGCACCAGCCGCTATAAAGAACAGCTTAAAGAGTTCCATGGTTGCGGCACTGAATCCGAAATCTATATTATCGCCATTCACCACATAGGGCAGAATGACAAGATAAGTCTTCATCGTGATTATGGGGCCGAATATTCCGATGACGAAGGCAACAAACATTTCCTTCCATCTCTTAAACTTGGCTCCGTCATCAAGCGGAATCAAAGCCACATAGTAAGGACTTACTACAAAAAGGATAAGTATCATAAATATACGTACGATACACTGCACTATTAAAAGAATGAGTATAAACAGTACCATTATGACTTCCACATATGCATACAGCCATTCGACCTTATCAAGATCTATATCCTGCATCGCCGTAAGCGTATTCTGGAAATGCTGTCCGCTGGCATAATAAGAAGCATTGGCCGGATTACGAAGTGCATTCTTGACTGACATAAAAAATATAAGGTCAGCCATCGTGGTAGTCGCGCCCGGAGTCGCTGACCTTGCAGCTGCAATCGCTCTCTCAATCTGAGATTGCTTGGTTCCTCTCATCGGAGTCGTGCCGTCACCGGATATAACTTCCGAAACGTAAGTCAATGCACTCTCATTATTTGATCCGTCAATATTATTGGGCATATATACCTGAATCGTACATATAACCACACCTGCAAGCTTTACGACAAAAATGCAGGCTAAAGGTATGATTGCAAAGGTAAAGCAAGCTTTAAATGTCTGGCGGATTACATGAGTCACCGGTCTTTTGAGTTCACCGAGTCCCTCACCCATAGACTTAACAACAGCAAATATCGTAACCAGAAAGCAAAGCGCAAATGCTCCTGCCGTCATCATAAGAACGGCATTTACTATATAATCCCTCTGCATCAATACATCCAAAAGAGAATTATTGTGCGCCACGTCATATCCGCTCGTGGCCACATATTCCGAACCCTGCAGCACATATACACCCGTGGTGCACGAGAACACATCGAAGATCCTCTCAACAATCAGAACTATCTTACACAACGTTGCAAAGCCCATGAAAAGCGCATGGTTGATTGCCGACATTATCATTCCGCCGACAAGATCCCACAAAAAGTAGAATGCCTTGACGAGTATCGGTACCAGTATTTCGTTGAATATGTCCTCGAGCAGATCTTCAAGCGTATCTACGAAGCTTAAGCTCACCGGCATCATAAAATTCATACTGCTTCTTCCTTTCTGTATATCCTATATCTTAATATACAGACTTGCTCTGACTAATCCACGGTGTATTATCTTACTCTCACTGTGGTTCTTACTTTTCTCATATACAGGAATACCGCAACGCCTATTGCTATCACAGTAATGATTGCCAGGATTGCCGCAATATTGATCCTGTACTTGACGATGAAGTCTTTCTCTGTGGTATTGCCCGCCTCATCTTTAACTATGAGGTGATATCTTCCGGCCTCCGTAACACGGCTCACCATATTGTCTTCGCTTATAACGATATCACCGCGCATAAGCACAACGCTCTTGATATCATCCGACGCATAAGTAATCTTCGCCTCGTTGGGAGCTGTATCAATCTCTACTATCGGTGAAACGGTATCTCTTGCTATATTGACCGTTGTTCTTCCGCTCTCATCACGCAGGTCAATCTCATAGTTACCGTCATCCGGCATATATGCAACCTTATATGTGGCCATAGCCGTATCGGTAATATCTTCATAGTTACGACGTACGCCTTCTATAATCATTCCTTCCGGAGCCGAGGATGTGCTTAAATCGGCTGTTGCACCGGTAAGAATTCTGAACCTGAGCATAGGTCTGTTGCCACGATAGAAGTTCTCGTAGCTCACATCATCCTTAACCGGTATCAGAGTATAGTTACCCTTATCCTGAATAAAGTCACCGGAATTGTATGTGATCTGCTCACCATCCTTATACAGCTGCAGTTCTATATCGTCATCCGCCTGGAATATAACCGACTCATTGGTCACCATACCGTTAGGTACGCTCGAATAGAACGAATCGCCCGTCAACAAGTCTATCCTGTAATATCCGCTCTTTGAATCAAATGACGACGTAAGTCTGCTCTCCGGTTCGCTCTTTGAAGAAGCGTCCGCCTTGGCAGGCTCGGGTGTAGGAGTCGCCTCGGATGCAGGTTCATCCGCTTTTTCGGTATTATCCTCGCCCTCGTTCACAAGGTCGGCAAACGACTCAAGCTCAGACTTGTCATCCCACTCCAAAGGTTCTCCATCAAGACCTGCCGTATACTGTATGCGGAAAGTAAATCTGGCTGTATCAATCTCCTGTTGCCATGCGGGAACATTCTCCGAACCCTGCTTTGCGTAGAAGAACTGCACATTATATGTTCCTTCCGCTTCAATCTTGGACTTGTTGGATATGCCGACGGATACGCCGTCACGAGTCATCCTTGCCATTACGCCGCTGGGTATGTCAAACATAACGTAGTGATTGACTATCGTCCCGTTGCTTATATTCGAATAAATGGTATAAATATCTCCGAAACTCTCGGCATATACCTTGTAATCCTCGTGATAAGTCTCCGAAAGTGATATGGAATTAACGGTGGGACCTATGGGATCTGATTCAAGCGCCGCTATATCCGGTGCAAGTGCCTTGGCCCACTGGTTATACTGATTGGTTATTGCGGCATTGCCGCTGACATCTCCGGAAAATACCGAATTGCCGGATACATCGTAGGTCTGTCTGATGATACCCGCTGCCTGCTGACTCGCGCTCAACTGCTGCTGCTGTTGAACGTTATATATGGGATAGTATGTGATTACCTTACGATTGCCGGGCATGGATGCTCCGCCGCCGGAAGACCCCGATATGTTGCTTACAACATTCGATGCAACGTTTGATAAACTTGATGAACCCGACGAACCGCCCGATAATCCGTATACGGATGACAACGCACTGTAGAGTCCGTCTCCCGCACTCGCATTTACCGGTAGTACGCTGCCCATCATCAGACATGCACCTGCCGCTATTCCGGCTAAAATCATTAATCTTCTTTTCATCTTACACATATCCCTCATATTTTCCGTATGGTGGTTAATATATCATTCTAAGATTTGTCTATGCATTACCTTCAAGGTCTTCGTCTATCTCACTCTCATACCTTGCAAGAATATCATCTACGCTCTCATCAAGTTCCTCTTCAAGTTCTCCTTCGAGTTCCGCATCAAGCATATCGCCTATCTCGACGTCCTCATCATCGATATCATCTTCGTACTCTTCTTCCGCGATATCCTCATCCAGTTCCTCATCGGTATCGACTTCCATCTCTGCTCCGCCCTCTTCGTCTTCATCTTCATCCGAATCAAGCACAAGATAATTTCTCTCATCAAGATCATAGAAGATATCATCCGCATAAAAGACATTGTTCCTGACATCTGTAAGATCCATCTGACCGAACTCATAAAGCGGACACTTATATGACGGAGTGAACTTGGTCATAAGCGGGAAATTGTTAAACGTTACGACGATTGAATTACCCGTCGACTTCGCATTGTTAAGTCTGGTAAGCTCCGAAGGATAGATCAAAGGTCTTACCTGCATCTGTGTGGATACATTGATATTGTTGGTCTTATCCTTAAGACCTGTGGATGTGGATGTCGTACGTACCGTCATATTACCGCACATCTTGGAGAATTCTTCACAGGTCGGCATATCGTTCGAACCGATGAACATCTTGATTCCGCAGTTACCCTTGACGATATCCGCGACGGTCTCACCGTAGACATTCTTAAGCTGTGAGAATGACTGAACGATCATCTCAAACCATATCTTTCTTGAACGTCCGACCGTGATCATCTTGTCGAACTTATCAATCTTGGGCATGTTACCGAACTCATCAAGAATGAAGTATACGTTACGAGGTAATGACAGATCTTCTCTCGCGCTTGCAACCTTGATAAGTGCCTTGTATATACACAGAATGAATACGGCTGCAAGAGCATGTCTTGTATCCTTTTCATCCGGTATCTTAAGGAACAGAGCCGTAGGTCTGTCAGCAAAAGTAGTGGGCTGAATATCCGTAGCAGAAGTAAGTGCGCAAAGGCCTTCGTCATTGAACATCGAAAGCTTGTCAAGCGCGATACTCATATATGATGAAAGAGTCTGATCGGCCGCAGCCAGAACCTGTCTGGAAAGTGATGTCGCCTTACTCAACTTATCTCTTCCTTCAAAGAAATACTTAAGCGCCTTGTATTCATCGGCCGAATTACCGATGGCCTTATTGATATTGTAGAAGCAGAATTTCTCCTTTGTCATCTCAAGCTTGGGATCCTCCGAATCCTCAAGCATTGCAAGACAAACCGCCAGAATGATTGAACGGGCGCCTTTCTCCCATACGGGATCCTTCTCATTCTCAATGGGACAGAGTACCGATACGAGGTCATTAAGATCCTCATAACACTCATCGTATATCTTCTGTCTCTCAACCCTGATCTTGCCGATAAGATCATTGCCTGACGCATAAGCCAGACCTTCCCACTCATACCACTCATCCGCCGAATCGAAATCATCCCTCGGATTCATAAGCTTAAGTTCCGGATAATTATCGACCCCGTCGGTATGCTCCATAATCTTGTCGCCAAGATGAGCATATACCTGGTAATTGTCATATATATCGCCCAAAGGATTCCATCTGAAAGAACTGTAGGGATCTCTTAAATCGAGTACCATACAGTTATAGCCGTGATCATGTAAGAGCTTACTGTGCATCTGGAAAAGCTCACCCTTGGGGTCAGTACATATCATTGAAGAACCGGCTGCCGAATGTCCGAGTATCTGTACCACGGGGTTAACGAATGTCGTCGTCTTACCTGAACCCGTAGCACCGATGATGATACCGTGCGCCGGTGAGATTATATTGATATCCACGTCTCTGGTACGCGGATTATATACTGCATAAAGCGGGATACCGTCCTTCTTCAGTCCGTCCAGCTTGTGGAACTGGCTTTTGGGAAAAAGCTCATTACGTTCCTTATCTGTCATGAATCGCGAATTCTCCAAAGAACTCTCGACTCTGTCATTCTTGCTTCCTCTTCCCCTTAAAAGCCTGTTGGCAGACTCTGTATTGACAGAAAGCCTGTATATGAAATAGAGGGCTGTCAAAAGAGCCAGCTCTACTATACCGTAGACGATCTTGTCTGCTCCAAACAGCGTACTTGCGTTGACAACCAGCTTAAATGCGCCTGCGGCAGTCCATTCGTTAAGACTTTCTAATAATACTCCCGTAATTGCACCCAATATTATGATGGCCAATATGCCTAACATAACATAAAGTGCTGTCTTTTTCATATCAAATTCCGGCTTGTCGCTCACTTTCTCCCTCTTTTCGATAAAGCATATATATCAGGCCGGCTGTCGCCGCGCCAAGCATCCCCAACAAGATTACCCTGAATATATCCGTCGCAACCCCCGCATTCTGCTTCTCCGGATACATAAAAAATATGAACCACTGTACTACCGAAGGAAGATTGAATCCCGCATGCAGAAAAATACCGTAGAGGATATTACCTTCCTTAAGTGACAATATGCCTATGATAAGTCCCATTGCAAAAGAATAGACAAACCATATACTACTGCCGTGCATGACTGAAAAAATAAGTGTTGTAACTATAAGTGCCGGTATCTCCGGCCAGCGGACCAACAGCCTGTTAAGCATATAGCCCCTGAATATTATCTCTTCGACAAGCGGCGTTAAGACCGCGCTTTCAACAATCGTCAACGCTATATCGCTTCTCTGGTACATCTTGCCCACATGAGTCGAATATGTGGCGAATATTCCAACCTTAGGTACCAACGTAAGTACGGACGAAAGAAAAAGCGCCGCGCCGGCTCCGAACAAAAACGCCCAGAGTATCTTCTTCTTGTTGATATCCGTATGGTATAACGAAGCGTCTTCAAAGAATGTGCTTCCCGTCTTCTTAGACTTGCGTCTTAATCTTATAAGTGTGATTACAACCGCAACGGCGATAGCCAAGTTGGAACGCTGCTCCAGATAATTGTCAAAGCCCGCTCCCACCATTCCGGATAAGAGGAATCCTACCGAAAGACACACCAGGGAGATCACTATATATGACACCATGGGGCCGATTGCATGAAAGAAATCTCTTACCGAAAAGAATATTATCTGTTCGGGAGTCAGCGGCTCGGTCTTCTGTCTGAAGCTCGTAACCTGCTCACCCTTTGGGCTTTCTTCTTCCGCAATATCCCTATCCGGACTGCTATCCTCTTTTACTCGGTCCTCATCACCGGCCGTATCGTTAATCACTTCGTAATCGGACATACCACACCTTTTATTCTTCTATCGGCAGATATCCCGAAAGGCCCGTTACATCAAGTAAATCCCTGACAGACTCACTTACATTCCTGAGTACGAATGTACCTCTTGCGGCACGAAGTCTCTTCTGCATCTGTGTAAGCGATCTTAATCCTGCCGAGCTGAGATATCCGGTATCGGTCATATCTACCGCATAATATATCCCGTCATCTCCTTCTGCTATCGCTTCGTCAAGAAACGCTTCCATCTCTCTAAGTATCTCACCCGAGTTGTTGGTATCAATTCTCTCGGGTGTATAGTACACGATTTCTGACATCTAAAACCTCCGTAAAACCCAATCGGTCCACATAAAATATCATCCTAGATTATCGCACAGAATAAGAGATTAGACAAGTTTTTTTGTCATTTATGGTCAATTAAAATGTCAATTTTGTTAAATACATATCATGGGTTAAACGAGCCCTCAGAACCGTTGGGATCCCTGACATCCTGTATCATAACTCCCGCAGCCGAAAGGAATATTTTTGCAACATACCAGACAATGCTTGAAGCGGGCGGGAAGAAGCTTAAATCGACCGGAAATACCGGAATAAGCTTCAAAAATACGTTAACCATCGAGAAGCCTCCGACAACCGCAGTAAGAATAACGATTACCATTCTGTTCGCTTTAGTTGCGAGAAACGCGATCAGCGCTGCGGCAACAACACAGGCTATAACGGCAAACGGTCCGTCAAAGAACTCCTCAAGATTGTCTCTTGCAAATTGGAATACGAATATAGCCACACCGGCCAGATAAATCTTGTAAGCAAGCACTGCAAGCACAAGACCGCAGGCCACTTCAGCCATAAGAAGGACATCATCGTCGGGAATGAGTGCCCAGAGATAGTCGTGTGCTGTCCTGAATCCGAACATAAATGCGGCAACATAGAGGACCACTTTATATATCCTGAATCCTTCAAGACATACAAACGCGCACACAGCCAGGAAAATGCACAGTATCGGCGCACCGCTTAAGTCAATATTGGCCAGTACCGATACCAGTTCATTTAAAGCAGTTACGGTATTATTAAACATTTGAATCCCTCCATACTATACACATCTAAAATTCTATCATCTATGCAAGATAAATTCAATAAAAATGCCCACCTGTATAAATATATACAGACAGGCATCCAATGTTCCACGCAATATTCTTAAAAAAATCTATAATGACAGAAAATTTGAAAGCATGGTCTTGCCGGAAGGCGTAAGTATCGATTCCGGATGGAATTGCAGACCGTATAACTTATAATCCTTATGAGCCACAGCCATTATCTCATCCTCATCGGTCTTTGCCGTCACCTTAAGGCAATCCGGAAGCTTCTCCTTATCCGCAGCAAGCGAATGGTATCTTCCCACTTCCACTCTTCCCACAAGTCCCGCAAAAAGCGGACATGTTCCGTCAAGCTCAATAACCGACTGCTTCCCATGCATAAGCTGCGACGCATATACAATCTCTCCTCCGAAGGCTTCGCATATGGCCTGATGTCCGAGGCATATTCCCAAAATCGGAACTTTACCCGCAAAATGCTTTATCACATCCTCACAAATGCCCGCATCCGCAGGTCTTCCCGGACCCGGCGAGATAATGATTCGATCCGGTCCGTAGTCTTCAATTCCTGCTATTGTCATTGCATCGTTACGTATGACCTTTATCTCATAATCATCCGATGTCATTACATGTATATCGGTGATGTCGGGTCTTAACTCATACCCTCTTTCAACACAGAGCTCTCCGATATACTGGAAGAGATTGTATGAGAAGCTGTCATAGTTGTCTATAAGCAATAATTTTTCTTTTCTATTTCCTTTAGCCATGCTTTCTCTCCCTTCTTACTCTTCAATCTCTGCGGATTTTTCAATCGCTGTCATCACGGCCTTAGCCTTATTGATACATTCCTCGTATTCTTTCTCGGGTACCGAGTCCGCTACTATGCCGGCGCCTGAACGAACAAAGACTCTTCCGTTTTTCTTAAATGCGATTCTTATGGCGATACATGTATCCAGATTTCCCATGAAATCAATGTATCCTATGGCTCCGCCATATATTCCGCGCTTGTTGTTCTCAAGTTCATTTATGATTTCGCAGGCCCTTATCTTGGGAGCTCCCGACAGCGTACCCGCCGGCAGAATCGAATCTATGGCATCCAGCTGACTCAATCCTCTTCGAAGCTTTCCTCTTACCGTCGACCCTATATGCATAACATGTGAAAAGCGCTCGATCGACATATATTTTTCAACCTCAACCGATCCGAACTCACTGATACGACCTATATCGTTCCTGCCTAAGTCAACCAGCATATTGTGCTCCGCACGTTCTTTTTCATCAGCCAGAAGTTCCTCTTCCAAAGCCTTGTCTTCGGCATCATCCGCTCCTCTTTTTCTGGTACCCGCAAGCGGGAATGTCTTAAGCACACCGTCCTTAAGCTTAACCAGAGTCTCGGGCGAAGCACCCGCTACCTCTATATCGTCTCCCGAAAAATAGAACATATAAGGCGAGGGATTGATTGTTCTTAATGCTCTGTATGTATCGAAAAGACTTCCTTCAAAATCAGCTTCGAGTCTGTTGCTTAATACAACCTGGAATATGTCTCCTTCGAATATATACTGCTTTGCTTTTTTGACCATCTTACAGAAGTGTTCTTTATCAAACAAAGCTCTGTAATCTGACGTCAGTCTGCCTCTCTCAATCTTGGCCTCTTCACCGTTTAATATAATGTCCGCTATCCTGTCTATATCTTCAACGGCTTTTTTATAGTTGTTCTCAATCATGGCCACATCGGGCTTGAAATCCTTTGTGCCTCTTAAAAGCATTGCCTGTCTGTCGGCTATGTTGACGTTGGCGATTATGACTATCTTCTGCTTGACCGAATCAAATGCTATAACCTTGTCAAAGAGCATCAGATCCGCATCTTTGAAGTGCTCCTCATCGCTTGCGTCAAGGTTAAGTGTCGGCTCGCTGTACTTGATGTAATCATACGAAAAATATCCTACAAGGCCACCCGTGAATGCCGGAAAATCGTCAAGCTTCGGACTTCTGTATTCCTTTATGATATCCTTTATGTACTCGGCCGGATGTCTGACTTTCATGTCATCGACAACACTTCCGTCATCCTTGGTTACCTTAAGCTCGCCGTTTAAACATGTGATACACATTCTGGGATTGAATCCGAGGAATGTATATCTTCCCCAGTTTTCCTGATTCTCCACGCTCTCAAGCATAAAGACATGATCACTCACGTTTTTAAGACGCTTAAGCGCAAGCATCGGCGTACACATATCGGATAATATCTCTCTCTTGACCGGTATATAGTTATATTCATTCGCATAGCTTACCGCTTCGCTTACATCGGGTACATATTTTTTCATTCCGACACCTGTTCCTTTCCGCTCATGGGTTTTGTAACTTAATTGTTGGATTCTTTTATGAATGCCTCCAACGCTTCATAAGCCTTTCCTTCATCAATAAGCTTTGCCGCAAGCTTAACTCCCTCATCAAGACTTGTTGCCTTCTCACCGATATAGAGTGCTGCACCCGCATTCATCAATACGGTATCTCTCATCGGACCGTGCAGCTTACCGCTCAAGACGTCTTTTGTAATCTGTGCGTTCTCTTCGGGTGTACCGCCTTTTAAGTCTTCTGCCTTGCATCTTTTAAGTCCGAACTGTTCGGGTGTTATCTCATAATTCTTATATTCTCCGTTATTGAATTCGCAAACCTTTGTGGGACCTACCGCTGTTATCTCATCAAGTTTCTCCATGCCGTATACGACCATTCCGTTCTTTATTCCGAGGCCGTACAATACCTTTGCAAGGGGCTCGACAAGTGCCTCGTCATATACGCCCAGAAGTTGTCTTTTCGGATGAACGGGGTTTGTAAGGGGTCCCAATATATTAAACACCGTTCTGAAACCGAGTTCCTTACGGATGGCACCCACATACTTCATTGATGTGTGATACTTCTGTGCAAAGAAGAAGCAGAAACCCGTCTTTTCAAGCAATGTGACACACTTGTCAGGTTCTAATGCGATGTTCGCTCCAAGTGCTTCAAGGCAATCGGCCGTACCTGACTTTGATGATGCCGCTCTGTTACCGTGCTTTGCAACCTTCATTCCGGCAGCAGCCGCAACAAATGCTGAAGTTGTTGAGATATTGAAGCTTCCTGCATTGTCTCCGCCGGTTCCTACTATCTCAAATGTATCCATATCTCCTGCATCAACCGCGAGTGCATGTTCTCTCATCGCCTTTGCACATCCCAAGATTTCGTCTATGGTCTCCGCTCTGGTGTTCTTTGTCGTAAGTGCCGCAAGAAAAGCTGCGTTCTGAGTGGGAGTGGTCTCTCCGTTCATTATCTCGTTCATTACGACATAGGCCTCGTCAAAAGTAAGGTCACCCTTGTTTACAATCTTTACTATCGCTTCTTTAATCATTTTATTTCCCTCCTTAGACTACTGTTTATTTCTATATACTGTTCATTTCTTTTTTGAATGTGCCTGCATATTCGGCAGCGGCTTTCGAATCAAATCCCGCTTCCCTTAAAAGATTAATAAAGTGGGTTCCAACAATCGCGCCGTCTATGCAATCCTTCATGGGTTCAACATCAGCTGCGGTTCTTATTCCGAATCCCATCATAACGGGTATCTTTGATACGGACTTTACGGACTTAAGATAATCCGTTACGTCTTTATGATAGGTTCCGCCCTGTCCGGTTACGCCCATCGCCGATACGCAGTATACAAATCCCTTTGCATCTGCAAGAATCTGCGGTATTCTGTCTGCCGATATCGGAGATACAAGCTGGATAAGTATCGTCGCATTGTCCGTTGCACTTAGTGCGTCCTTAAGCGCATCCTGTTCCTCAAAAGGAAGATCCGGCACTATCAGTCCGTCAACTCCCGCGCTCTTACACCTCCCGGCAAATTCATTCAATCCGAAATTCACTATGGTGTTGTAATACATCATAAATACTATCGGCTGAGTGCTTCCCTCGCTTCTTAACTCATCCATAAGTTCGAAAGTCTTTTTAAGGGTCGCTCCGTTTAATATTGCCTCGTAAGATGCCTGCTGTATTACGGGTCCGTCCGCCGTGGGATCAGAAAACGGAATACCTAACTCTATGACATCCGTTATACCCTCCTGTGCCTTGATTATGGCCTTGGTTGCCGCATAATCGGGAAGTCCTGCCGTAATGTATGTTATAAAAGCTTTCTTGCCTTCATCCTGCAGTTTCTTCATCTGCAGTTCTATTCTGTTATCGCTCATATTGTTCCTTTCCGTGTCATTTATGCATATATTGCTTCGTGTCACTGCTTACTAATTCAGATATCCCTTACCGGCAAGATAATCGGATATAGTGTTGACATCCTTATCGCCTCTTCCCGATAAACATATGATCATCGACTGATCCTTTGTCATCTCTTTTGCCTTCTTGAATGCATAAGCCATCGCATGTGCACTTTCTATTGCAGGTATGATACCCTCAAGTCTTGTAAGTTCCATGAGCGCATCCATCGCTTCCGAATCCGTAATCGGCACGTATTTTGCTCTACCCGTATCATGCAGATAAGCATGCTCGGGACCGACACCGGGATAATCAAGTCCTGCGGATATTGAATGAGCCAGCTGAATATTGCCGTCCTCATCCTGTAAAAGATATGATCTGGTTCCGTGGAGTACACCCGGTCTTCCCTTAGCCATTGATGCCGCATGTTCATCGGTATCGATTCCTTTTCCCGCAGCTTCAACGCCTATGAGTTCTACCGAAGGCTCGTCTATAAAGTCGGCAAACATTCCTATCGAATTTGATCCGCCTCCTACACATGCCATTACCACATCGGGAAGTCTTCCTTCAGCTTCCATATGCTGCTTCTTGGCCTCACGGCTTATGATTGACTGGAATTCCTTTACCATCTTTGGATAGGGATAGGGTCCTATTGCCGAACCGATGATATAGAATGTGTCTTCGGCTGTCTTGGCCCATGTTCTTATTGCCTCATTTGTTGCATCCTTAAGGGTATTGCTTCCGGAACGGACGCTTTCAACCTTTGCGCCCAGCATCTCCATTCTCATAACGTTAAGGGCCTGACGCTTTACGTCTTCCTCACCCATATATACCGTGCATTCCATTCCGAACAAAGCTGCACCCGTAGCCGTAGCCACACCGTGCTGACCCGCACCGGTTTCGGCGATGACTTTGGTCTTTCCCATGCGCTTTGCCAAAAGGATCTGCCCCATGACATTGTTGATCTTATGCGCACCGGTATGATTTAAGTCTTCACGCTTAAGATATATCTTTGTTCCGTACTTTTCGGACAGTCTCTCCGCAAAATATAAAGGAGTCTCTCTTCCGACATACTGCTTAAGATAATAGTTATACTGTCTTATGAATTCGGGATCCTTTATGGCTTCCTCAAATGCCTTGTCTATCTCATCAAGTACATTCATTAACGATTCCGCCACATACTGTCCGCCGTATTCTCCGTAATATGCTTTCTTGTTCATACGTTCCATGATATACCCGTATCGGGTACATCTCTCCTTTCTGTGTTAACTGACTATATGTCTGCTTTTCTTACTTCATTTACAAACTCAAATATCCTGTCACGTGACTTTCCGCTTTCATCTTCAACGCCCGAACTGACATCCACAGCATCAGGTGAAAAAAGCTCGATTCCTTTGGTTACATTGTCCGGATTAAGTCCGCCTGCCAGGATGAACAGTCTGTTCTGCAAAAGCCTCTGTACCGAATCATCCGGCGGTGACTGTGCTCCGGCTTTAAGCATCCTTCTGCTTTTTCTGTATCCGAGGATATCGCTTATCTTCCAGTCAAATGTCTTACCGCTTCCGTAGTTTGCCGCATCCGCCACGATACCTTCTATCTTATCCGTAAGTTCTTTCGGAAAACCGGCCAAATACTCCGCCGTTTTTTCTATCTCCGTTAATGTCGATATATTGCATGCATACCATATCGGGATTTTTGTTTTTGTAAGGACTTCTTCGCTTAACGACTTATGAACCTGCAATATATCAAAGCCGAGTTCTTCGATCTTATAAACAAGTTCCGGATCCGGGCTTACGGTAACCGCAACCTTCTTTATACCCGGTTCAAGCGCCTTTAGCACTTCCTTCGCGCTCTCAAATGTTACGTTGCGCTTGCTTTGTTCATAGAATACGCATCCCGCATAGTCCGCCTTGGCCTCATTAATATATCCGGCTTCTTTCGCTGTCCTGATACCGCATATTTTTATCTTCATAGACTCTTCCATTTCTTCGCAAGTCCTTTCGGATCATCGGATTCCATGAATGCTCTTCCGATTAAGAAGGCATCGACTCCTACGTCTTTTAAGAACCTGACATCACTGTCATCTGTTATACCGCTCTCCGCAACGTATATCTTGTCATCCGGAATGTATATTTTAAGTCTCTCGGTATTTTTGATTGATATTGAGAAATCTCTTAAATCTCTGTTGTTGACGCCGATTATTCTCGGATCGATCTTAAGCGCTCTTTCTATCTCTTCTTCATTGTGTGTCTCAACAAGTACATCCAGCCTTAATTCCCTTGCCAAAGAATAGAAATCCTTCATCTGCGCGTCATCCAGAATGGCCGTTATAAGCAGAACCGCATCGGCTCCTATTGCCCTTGCTTCATAGAACTGATACTCATCTATCATGAAGTCTTTCCTTATGATCGGGAGTACGGATTTGCTTCTTATCTGCTTAAGGTAATCCGTATTGCCCAAGAAGTGATCTTCTTCAGTAAGACAGCTTATCGCATCTACCGAAGCGTTATACTCATCTATTCTCTTTATAAGGTCTATCTTCTCATCTATCTTGCCTAGGCTCGGAGATGCTTTCTTAAACTCTCCGATTATCGATATTCCGTCCTTTGCAAGTGCGTTATAAAAGCTGTTTTCTCTTTCTTTTAAGCCTTCGCTTTTACCGATCTCATCAGCAAGCTTTATCATCTCCTCAGATGATATCCTGTTCTTATGTTCCTTAAGTCTTACCTTCTTATCTTCTACGATCTTATCAAGTACTGTGCCTGTTATATTCATCTAAAACCTCCGAAAAACAAAAAACCTGTTCCGACAATAAGTCTTAACTTACTGTCGGGACAGGTAAAAATTCTTCCTGCGGTGCCACCCGGCTTGACGCTTCGCGTCCACTCATCGCATACCCCGGTATGACCTTCCTTCTGTTAGGATATCCCTATATCAATAACATACCATCATATGCCGGACCTTATAACGGCGGTCCCTCCCGTCTCACATACTCTGTACTTAACGTACATTTCCGCTTGCCCTCGAAAGTCCATTCATCCTTGTATTCATTGCTGCAATCACACCGTCTGCAACTCTCTCATAATGAAGAGGCAAGGCCTACTACTCTTTCTCAACGGTTTGTTCTCTGTTCGATTAATATGTTTATATCATACACTCAAATGAGTGTCAACCGATTTTTCACAACATTTAAAGATACTTTTCTTCGTACTCTTTAAGCGGTATCGGCTTACTGTAATAATATCCCTGAATCACCTCACAGCCCAGTTCGCGCAGTCTGTCGACCTGGCGCTTTTGTTCCGCGCCCTCCGCTAAGCATGTGAATTTTAATTCTTTTGCAAGAGATATGATATGTCTTATAACTACTATATCCTTCTCACTTTCATCCTCGGTTCCGACTCTGTCCACGAAACTCTTGTCTATCTTAAGTGTATCAAGAGGCATCTCGGTAAGCAGCGACAATGACGAATATCCCGTTCCAAAGTCATCCATCGATATTGCAAAACCGTTCTGTCTGAGTTCCCTAAGCACCTCAAGCATATGATCTTTGTCATCATATGTCGCACTCTCTGTAAGCTCAAAATCTATAAGGCTGTGATCCACACCGTACGAATCAACAATTCCCTTAAGGTGTTCTATCAGATGGACATCATAGAGGCGGTTCCTTGAGAGATTCACTGATATCGGATGAAGCGCTTTACCTTCCTTCTTCCACTTAGCAAAGGCTTCGCACACCTTCTTAAGCACAATGTCATCAACCTTGCCTATCGAACCGTCTTTTTCAAAAAACGGAATAAATCGATAGGGCGGAAGGAACTGCTTTCCCTTGTAATTCCATCTTATAAGTGCCTCGGCACCTTTAATCTTCTCACGTGCAATATCAAACTTGGGCTGCAGATAGACCATGAATTCATCGTTCTCTATTGCCGTATCCATATAGGCCTTAATGTAATTGCCCCAAAGGATATCATCGTGCATCTCATCGGTATAGACGACTATATCCGTTCTGTTATGACCCGTTCCCAAAGCCTGTGCAAGCTTTCCGGCATCTGCCACACGGTTGCCTGCAAACATCGCTCTCTGCATGGGTACGATACCGCATCTGTAATAGATCCTGTAACTCGGATCCTCCATAAGACGCGATAACTTATCAAAGAATGCCTCAAGTTTTTCTATCGTTTCTTCTATCGGCATATCCTTAATTAACATCGCGAAATTGTCATTATGACATCTTGCACTGGTATAAATAAAATCTGCCTCGTTCATTGCCTTAACAATATTCAACAGCACGTTATTGGCCGCTATGTGACCGTACACTTCATTGATAACACGGAATTCCTTGATATCGAAATGTGCAAAAGCATAATCATTTATACCCGCATCCTGCGGAATCTCCAAAAAGGGGACAAGATGATTCCAGTTAAAATGACCCGTTATCGGATCGAACAGTGCCATCTTATATAACTGTTCTTTGCTAAATTCATCTACTTTCTCATTAATGATGCATATTGCTCTGTCCGAATCCAGATTTGCTTCATACAGTATCCTTATTTTGCCGCCTCGCGCAAAGACGCTAAAGATATCCGGATTGTCCATTATGGAGAGGTCACTGAAAACCCTGTGCGCATCATCATTGGCAGCTATCTTTTTAAATATCTCCCTTATGGAATCGGCATCCGCATCATAGTCATTATCAATCTCTATAGAGTAAAAAAATGCTTCATTAAGAACTACAGACTCAAGATAATCAGGATAATCTATCCTCTCATCATCCGGTCTGTATTCTATGCCTATAACCGGTTTACCGAGTGAAGAAAGATAAAATATGCCCGGGTAGTCATAAGTGCCGAAGGCTCCGGAAAGCTTATCCATATCTTTCGGCATTTCTCCGGCATACAGAGTCTTAACCTCTTCTTTATCAGTTTCTCTGTAATACAGTATTCTTTCAGGCTTATAAAGCTGATTCAGTTTGTTGATAAACATATATGCACCTCCCCCTTATGCAGGTGTTTCTTCAAGCGAACTGTAATACTCCTCAAGTTTTGGTCTTGCGCTTTCATAGTAAGGACGCAGTTTTTCGTCAAAGTGCTTGCCCATACCGTCCATTATTATCGCATCAGCCTGTTCAAAAGACATGCTGTCCTTATATACGCGCTTGCTGACCAGAGCATCATATACATCGGCTATCGCCATTATTCTGGCCTCAAGCGGAATTGTATCTCCCTTAAGTCCCTCGGGATAACCCGAGCCGTCAAAGCGCTCATGGTGATAATGCGCAACATTCTCGGCGATAAGATGGAAGTATGCATCATCCGTGTCCTTAAGTACCTCATGCACGATTCTTGCTCCCTCGGCAGCATGCTTCTTCATCTCTTCAAATTCTTCCGGTGTGAACTTTCCCGGCTTACGCAAAATGGCATCATCAACCGCAATCTTTCCGAGGTCGTGCATCGGCGCAGCCTTTATTACGTTTTTATAAAACTCTTCGGAGAGATTGAATCGGTTGTCCTTCTTCATCTCATCAACTATCATGCTGACACAGTCGGCGGTACGTCTTATATGGCCGCCCGTGGAATTGTCTCTGCTTTCAACCATTATGGCCATATCCAGGATGAGTCTGTTGCTCATCTCACGGATATGTGAGGTCTTCTCTTCCACTTCCTTCTGAAGACTTGAATTGTAGTTGTCCAAAAGAGCGATATATTCCTGGTTCTTGGTATCGTCCGTTATAAGGAACTGATATCCCATCATTCTGTTACCGTTAAACAGATAATTGATATCTACCAGATAGGTCTTGCTTCCCCTCTTAAGATAAAACTTGTCATCCGTTTCGTCCGCCCTGAATGTCTCGATCCACGGAATAAGGATATCTTTCAGCTCCTCATATTTTTCAACGGGCGTATCAACCTTGATATCAAACAGTACGGGAATTATGTCCTTAGCCGTCTTATTGCTTCCGAGATATCTGTGCTTGAAATCCAGCGATATGATGCCTGTCTCTCCGGCCTGTACGATGGAATCAATCGCCGAATCCGTAACATCATATACACAGATCTTACGCGCGATAAGAAGGAACATAACCTGACTCAAAATATATGTAAAAGGGGTCAGTTCTATCTTATCGGTTATAGCACGTCCCAAGAAGTATCCCAAAACAGATATGATCTCCGCTATGAGCAAAAAGGCAATAATAATGTTGGGAACTTCCATCTTCTCAAAATAGCTGTATATTATGGTAGCTATGCTGACAATAAAGTAGCCTATGATAATTGCCAAGAACACTCCGTGCATCGGGCCGTATTCCTTGATAATCCTGTGTCCGTCCGGAAGAGCCACATAGGATGCACTCTTATAGAATATTGGCAAAAAACCTATCGAAAATACCGTCAGGTAGATAAAAGTAGACAGACCGATCAACGACACGGAAAGCCGTTTGCTGTACTTTATACCGCAGATATTGAATATGCTTAAAAGAACAAACAAAAGCAGGTAACTGCCGCCTATGTATATGATCTTCGTTCCGTTTAGCGAAGCCTCAAGCGTCTCGGCAGAAGCCTCAAGCACATAACCGATAAGCGCAATCGGTATGACCAAATATATAAGTGTCAGATACACGCTGAAATGCTTATGCCATAAAAGAGCATATGTAAGCGTCAGTACAAGCGATATTAAAAACAAAACCAGATAGATGCCCAATGCCATTATTCTTTCCCGTCAATACGGGCGTGACCCTATCATGCATTACTGCAATGATAAATGCCACGCCCGTATGTATACTCTTATGATATTATTTTACTACTCTTACTCTTATAACGCCGTCAATTGACTCAAGCTTCTTAACAAGATCATCGCTTGAAGGAGTCTCTATATCAAGCATTGTATAAGCATAGTCTCCCTTAGACTTATTGGTCATGTCGGAAATATTGATGCCCATCTCACCGAATACTGATGTGAACTGCGCAATCATATTGGCAATATTCTTGTGGAATACCGCGATACGTCCTGCCTGTACACATACACCCATGTCACAGTTCGGGAAGTTAACCGAATTCTTGATATTACCGTTCTCAAGATAATCTCTGAGTTCCTTAACAGCCATCTTGGCACAGTTGTCTTCAGACTCCTCGGTAGAAGCTCCGAGGTGAGGCGTTACGATAACGCCTGCCTTACCTGCTGTTGTGGGGTTCGGGAAATCAGACACATACTTGCGGATCTTGCCCGACTCGATACCCTTAAGGATTGCTTCCTCATCACACAGAAGATCTCTTGCAAAGTTAAGGATGATAACTCCGTCCTTCATCTTGGAGATTGCCTCTGCATTGATTGTATTCTTGGTGCTGTCCATAAGAGGAACATGAATTGTGATGAAATCACACTCCTCATATATATCATCGATATTACGAACATGCTTGATGTCACGGCTTAAGCTCCAAGCGGCATCAACTGAAATATAAGGATCATATCCGTATACTTCCATGCCCATGTGCTTAGCTGCGTTAGCCACACGTACACCGATGGCTCCGAGACCAATGATACCAAGCTTCTTACCGCTTATCTCTGTACCTGCGAAGTTCTTCTTCTCCTTCTCGGCAACCTTGGCGATATCAGCGTTGTCGGCATTGTTCTTCACCCATGCTATTCCGCCGGATACATCTCTTGCTGCAAGCAGCATACCTGCGAACACGAGCTCCTTAACACCGTTGGCGTTGGCACCGGGTGTATTGAATACAACGATACCCTTATCTGCACACTTATCAAGAGGAATATTGTTAACACCCGCACCTGCTCTTGCTACACACAAAAGCTTCTCAGGCAATTCCATCTCATGCATGGAAGCACTTCTTACAAGTATTCCCTCAGCATCGTTGACATCGTCTGTCTTAGCATAATTCTCGTCGAAATTCTCCAATCCGACGCTTGAAATAGGATTTAGGCAATGATATTTAAAGCTCATGCATTCTCCTCCTCGAACTTCTTCATAAACTCAACAAGCTTCTGTACACCTTCGATAGGCATAGCATTGTAGATACTTGCTCTCATACCGCCGACTGTTCTGTGACCCTTAAGGTTAACAAATCCGGCTTCTGTTGCTTCCTTGACAAACTTCGCATCAAGTTCTTCATTACCTGTTACGAAAGGAACGTTCATAAGTGATCTGTCTTCCTTAACAACAGTACCCTTGAACAACTTTGATGAATCAAGGAAATCATATAATATCTTGGCCTTCTGCTCATTCTTAGCCTTCATAGCCTCTAAACCGCCGTTCTTAAGAAGCCACTTAAATACCTTACCGCAGATATATATTGTGTAGCACGGAGGTGTGTTATAAAGCGAATCGTTGTCTGCCTGAGTCTTCCACTTAAGCATTGTGGGAGTTCCGGGAAGGCACTCATCTGTTATAAGATCTTCTCTTATTATAGCTATAACGCAACCTGCAGGTCCTACGTTCTTCTGAACACCGCCGTAGATTACACCGTACTTTGTTACATCAACGGGCTCTGATAAGAAGCATGATGATACGTCGGATACAAGAATCTTACCCTTAGTGTTGGGAAGAGTCTTATACTTTGTTCCGTATATCGTATTGTTCTCACAGATATATACATAGTCCATGTCATCGGTGATAGGCAGATCCGAACAATCCGGAATATATGAGAAGGTCTTGTCTGCAGACGAAGCAAGCTCAACAGCCTCACCATAGATCTTGGCTTCCTGATATGCCTTCTTAGCCCACTGTCCGGTAATGATATATCCGGCCTTCTTGTTCTTCATCATATTCATGGGAACTTCAGCGAAGAACTGCGAAGCACCGCCCTGTAAAAACAGAACCTTGTAGTTATCGGGAATGTTCATAAGCTCCCTTAAATCTGCTTCCGCTTCCTTAATGATGGTATCATACACCTTGGATCTGTGGCTCATCTCCATTACGGACTGACCCGATC
>JAFYBE010000119.1 GCA_017540355.1 Lachnospiraceae bacterium
AATATGTCATAGAGATGTTCTGTGACAGAGTTGCGGCTTCAAAGATTTATCTGAAAGATAAGTATACGGATCAAAGCCCGTACGAATACTTTGATAAGGGACGTTCAAGAAGGACAATACATCAGGAGACCAGTGATTTCCTGGAGAAACTTTTAAAGATGCTCGCCAAAAAGGGTGAAAATTATACTTTCATGTATATAAAATGGTACAGGAAGCATCATAAGGATTATTGAATAAAGAGTAATTAAAGGAAGGGCAAAGACCAATGAATCTTATTAAAAACAAAGTATTTCTGGTAAATGGAGAACTGATAGAGGCCGATGAGGCAGGACTTAAGCTTTTGAACGAAAAGGGCGTTAATGCTCAGGATGTTTCCTTAAGAGACAATACCCTCGGTTTCCGTATCATGAATAAGCACAATACAAGCGGAGATACCGAAAAGTTCAAGATCAAATTTGACAAGATAACCTCTCATGATATCACATATGTTGGTATCATACAGACAGCAAGAGCCAGCGGACTTGAGAAGTTTCCCATTCCCTATGTCCTTACCAATTGCCATAACAGCCTCTGTGCGGTAGGCGGAACGATAAACGAGGATGACCATATGTTCGGTCTTACCTCCGCAAGAAAATACGGCGGAGTATATGTTCCCCCTCATCAGGCAGTAATCCACCAGTTTGCCCGTGAAATGCTGGCAGGCTGCGGAGATATGATCCTCGGCTCCGATTCACATACCAGATACGGTGCTCTCGGTACAATGGCCATAGGTGAAGGCGGCGGAGAGCTTGCAAAACAGCTCCTTGGACGTACCTATGACGTCAACAGGCCCGATGTGATATGTATCTACCTTACCAGAAAGCCTTCCTACGGCGTAGGACCTCACGATGTTGCGCTTGCACTTGTGGGAGCTACATTCGATAACGGCTTTGTTAAGAATAAGATCCTCGAATTCGTCGGACCCGGCGTAAAGAATCTGAGTGTTGACTTCCGTATCGGCGTTGATGTAATGACGACCGAGACCACCTGCTTGTCATCCATCTGGGAGACAGATGAACAGGTTGAGGAGTGGCTTGATATCCACGGAAGAAAGAACGCATATAAAGAGCTTAAGGTTGAAGGAACCGCCATGTATGACGGAGCTGTAGTCATCGACCTTTCTGAAATCAGACCTATGATAGCAATGCCTTTCCATCCCAGCAAGGCATATGCAATAAGCGAAGTAAAAGCTAACCTTAAGGACTACTTAAGAGAGTGCGAAGAACGTGCAAAGGTAAGCTTTGGCGACAAGTGCGATTATTCGTTAAGCGACAAGATAATAGACGGCAAGCTCTACGTTGAACAGGGTATCATTGCAGGCTGTGCAGGCGGCGGATTTGAAAATATATGCGAAGCGGACGACATACTTAGGGGAGCAGACATCGGAAACGATAAGTTCACCTTAAGCGTATATCCCGCATCAATGCCTGTTTACATGGAACTCGTAAAGAACGGAGCGGCAGCAGACCTTATCGGTGCAGGCGCCGTTATCAAGACTGCGTTCTGCGGACCCTGCTTCGGCGCAGGAGATACGCCCGCAAACAACGCATTCAGCATCAGGCACAGCACACGTAACTTCCCGAACCGTGAGGGTTCGAAGATACAGAACGGCCAGGT
>JAFYBE010000120.1 GCA_017540355.1 Lachnospiraceae bacterium
CAGTGTCTGAAGCACACTTCGCATTTAGACATGTCTTATCACCTCAAACCTTTGCAGGGAATATTTCTCATGTTCTCCTATACCGCCTTTTTTCATGGCGATTGATATCTGTTGTTCGATACTGTCAACGCCATCAAGATCGGGTAAAAGAAGACCTCTCTTATATCCGCTTGTAACTATGACTCCGTATTTTTTTACATCAAGCATATCAGGGGATGATATATCTTCCGGTTCACTTAGGATATCAACATTGATATCAAGCCAGGGAAGTTCATCCGGAGTGATAGGGTCGAAACGGGGATCGGTTGTAGAGGCACTTATTGCATTGCCGATTATCTCTTCCGCTATGTTGGCTTTTGTCGGCAGGATCGTGCCTATGCAGCCTCTTAAAGCACCCTGTTTATGTATGGAGACAAAGGCACCGGCCTTTTTTGTAAGCAGTTCTTTTGACACGGAGTCAGGAACGCTTATTATCTTGCGTTCTTTGATATATGTCTCTATTGTCTGTCTCGCCAACCTGACATATTCGTCAGATTGCTCTCTCTTTTCTTTCAGTTCGGCATCCAGTTTATCAAGATAAGTATTAAGGAAATGCCTTGTATGATCCGAACTCTGCGGAATGAAAGAGCAGATTCCGTAGCCGACGCCCGTAACGTCTTCGTGCGAGTATTCTGTAGCTTTAACGGATATTCCGTCAAAAGCACCTGCCATTATGACAAAGGACTTATGTCCGCATTCCGCTGCCTTGCTTAGGAAACCTTCGTTGAAATCAAACAGTTCCCCAAAGGCTGCCCTGCCGCAGACATCCATTATTCGTTTATCATATTCCGGTCCTTCGGGCGCAAAACCGTAAGGGCCGTAGGTTTGCAGTTTGTGGGAAAGATCTCCGCTGGCTATATATACTACACGCCGGTTAAGATTATCGACAGCCTCTTTGATAAGCTGTCCGAACCTGTAATGGTCCGTGAGGGGAAGACCCGAAAGTCCGAGTCTTACAATCTTGCAGGAGCTTAATTTTTTACGGATAAAATATAAGGGAACCATGGTTCCGTGATCGAGACGGGAATCCTTCTGTCCCAATGTACCTGCGGGGAAGTCGATCTTATCGGCCAAAGTGCATATCTCGTCAACAAGCTCCTCATCGTAATCTTCGGAAAAACTTACGTCGGGAGCATTGAAAGAAGCAAAAGAACCTACGGCATGACGTCCCGGAGAAATATGAAAATAGTCGGAATACATTATGCTGTGAGGGCTTGAAATGATGATTGTGTCAGGTTTTAAAGAAGCAATCTCTTCCGCTGCTTTCTCATATGAGCGAACGGTCAATTCAACCCTTGATTCATCGCCTCGACCGACAGAAGGTACGATCATCGGCGGGTGCGGTACCATATATGCGGCAATTACTGACATAAAACCCCTCCTTTACATTCTTGTCTTAATAATACATTTGACATTAAAAAGTGTAAAGAGTGTTGATATTTATGGTTGTAACGGAAGGTTTGTGATATAATAGATGCAGACGCTTTTTGACTTATAAGGAGGCAATGTGAAAGTCAATATCTACTATGGCGGCAGGGGACTCATGGATGACCCCACCCTGTATGTCATCAACAAGATGCAGAAGGTCCTGGAAGAACTGAATGTTAAGGTGGAAAGGTTCATGCTCTGTGAGCTTAAGAACACCATCACCACTTTACCTCAGACACTTAAGGATGCCGACGGAATAATATTGGCCACCACAGTGGAATGGTACGGTATAGGCGGATATATGATGCAGTTTCTGGATGCATGCTGGTTGTATGCGGACAAGGAGAAGCTGTCCAAGATATATATGTCGCCGATTGTAATGTCGACCACATACGGAGAGAGAGAGGGTAAGCTTAATCTTTCTGCGGCGTGGGAGATTTTGGGAGGTCGTCCCTGCAGCGGAATGTGCGGATATATTGCAGATACCGCAGCGTTTGAGATGAACGACGACTACTCGGCTTTGATTGAGAAGAAGGCTGAGAATATCTACCGTACGATCAATCAGAAGGTTGCAAGCCTCCCGGCCAGCAATCAGGCTGTCAAGCAGAGAGTATCGGTATCTCAGAACACCGATCTTACGCCTCAGGAGTCGGAGAGACTGTCACAGTATGCTGCGGATGACAGTTATGTTCAGCAGCAGAAGGAAGATATACAGGAACTTGCGAGCATGTTCAGAGATATGATGAGCCATGAGCCCAGCAATATCGAGAGATACATGAGTCGCTTGAAGAGTAAGTTTACGCCCATAAGCGGTTTTAAGGGAACATATAAGATGATCATAGGCGGCAAGCCCATCGGTGTCAGAATTGACGGAGATGAGATTGCTCTTACGGATGAACCGGGTAATAAATTCGATGTTGAAGTGAACATGTCCGAGGATACGATGAATGATATCATAGCCGGTCATATCACTTTCCAGAGAGCGTTTATGAGCGGAAGCATGAAGACCAAGGGTGAGTTCGGTATGTTACGTACCTTGGATGAGCTGTTTGCCTTTATGAAATAATCGGGGCTTACGGTTAATTGATTGGAGATAATTATGAGGGATGACAATTGCATATTCTGCAAGATAGCGGGCGGTGATATACCAACCAATGCTATCTATGAGGATAATGATTACAAAGTAATATTGGATATGAGCCCGGCCACAAGGGGGCATGCGCTTATCTTACCCAAGGAGCATTATAAGAATATTTACGAGATGCCTGAGGAGAGGGTAGCCGGCGCTTTCAGGCTTGCAGGGAAGATGGCGCAGACCATGACAGATAAGCTTGGAGCGGACGGGTTCAATATTGTACAGAATAACAATGAGATAGCAGGGCAGACGGTTTTCCATTTCCACATACATCTCATCCCCAGATACGAGGGGGACGGACAGGTAGTCGGATGGAGACCCGGAGAGAGCACCCCGGAAGAGTTATCGAAGATAAAGGATTTGTTCGGATAATGCATATTTAGACAGCATACGATACGAATCAGGGTAAAGCGGTTCTTTGATAAAATATAGGGGTGTGATAAGCGCCCGTGTAAGCATATATTTTATGAAAGGATTAAGCATGTTCAAGATTGGTGAATACGTAGTTTACGGCAACAAGGGAGTATGTCAGATTAAGAGCGTCGGACCCATAGATATGCCCGGAGTATCGAAGGACAGACAGTATTATACGATGTCTCAGGTATACCTTAAGGGAAGCACGATATTTACGCCTGTGGACAATGATACCAAAGCGCTTCGTAAGATACTCACCAAGAAGCAGGCCAAGGAGCTTATTGCGGATATCAAGAACATCAAGCCCGATTGGATCAAGGATGACAAAGAGAGAGACAGGATATTCACGGATATTTTAAGAACTGCGGATTGCAGAGAGCTGTGTAATATGATTATTTCTCTTTATCACAGAAAAGAAGAGAGGATAGCCGGAGGCAAGAAGGCTACGAGTACGGATGAAAGGTTTTTCCATGCGGCGGAAGACATCCTCTACGGAGAGCTGGGAATAGCTCTCGGTATGGAGAAAGAAAAAGTCAGGGAATGTGTTATGGAGAGCGTTGGTTGACATAATACAGAACACACTGAGCCGGTCGTTTGACCGGCTCTTTTTATGCCGTTTTTTAGGAACACAATATATGGTGTATAAGGGCATAATAATATACTTTAACTTGTATTTTACATAGGGCTATGATAGACTAAAAAAGATAGTGGGATGAAATGTACACATTTAATAGGTAGAAAAACTTTCAGGAAAAGTAAAGAGGTGGGTCCTTGGATAAGTACGAGTACAACATACGTTATGAAGAGATAATGGATCTTTTGAAGAAGAGGGATTTCGTTAAGGCTGTTGAGATAGCCGATACGATTGATTGGACGAGAGTAAGATCCGCCAAGACTCTTTGTATGATAAGTGATCTTTATAAAGTGAACAGGCGCTTTGATGAAGCCAGGATATTAATGGAGCGCGCCTATGAGAAGATGCCGCAGAATAAGGCTGTGGTTTACTCATTATGTGAGATGTGCATCAAGATGGGTGATGTTGTCGGAGCAACTGAGTACTACAAGCGTTATGTTCAGATGGCACCCACAAGTTCGCAGAAGTTTGTTTTGCTTTATAAGATATACGAAGCACAGGATGTAAGCATCGAAGAGAGGATACAGGTACTTGAGGAGCTTAAGAAGAGAGAGCCCGAACCCAAGTGGTGGTATGAACTTGCATATCTGTATCACAGAGTTGGACTGACCACAAGATGCGTTGAAGAGTGTGACGAGCTCATCCTCTGGTTCAGAGAGGGTAAGTATGTGAAGAAAGCTATGGAGCTTAAGATGCTTCATCAGCAGCTTACGGGATCTCAGGAGGCATTATATAAGAATATCCTTGCTCCCGGTGAGAATACGGAGAGCATAAGCAGCACTCAGAGCATGACAACTCAGGCCGAGACAGGAGATATTCCGGCGTCAGAGGAGTATTATGAAGCCGAAGAACCTGCCGAGGCTAATACAGAACAGGCCGTACCGGCAGAAGAAGTACAGGAGCCTGCATCCGATGTAAGGCCTGCAAGTATAGACGGAATAATCAAGGACGATATCCTGCCTGTTGACGGTGAACTTGTTAAGACGGTTGATGTGGGTCAGTACAGCACAATTAATATACAAAAGGCGCTTGAAGAGAGTATCAAGGGAACCCTCGGTACCGATGAGAAGGCACAGTCGGATGTTGCAGGCAGTGACGGCGAAGAAGTATATGATGATGAGACCAAGATCATGCCTGTTAAGGAGCTTAAGTCAGCTTCTTTATCAGAGAACGCTGCCGATACAGACAGCGATGAGGCTGATGAGACACAGAAGCCCGGCGGCATAACCGAGACTTTGCTTGCTCCGATGATGCAGGATACGGGCGAGATGGAAGAGATAGTCTTCCCCGATGAGCCTGTCACAAGCGATACGATAGTATACGATCCCAAGGAGAAAGAGAAGATTAAGGCAAGTGCCACTGCAGCACTTGAAGCAATAGATACCGAGAAAGTGTCCAAAGAAGAGCTCATGAAGCTTATTGACGAGAAGGTTGCATATGCGATTGAGAATGCAATCAACGGTCAGGCGAAAGCCAAAGAGAGTCTTCGCAACGCAACTATTGCCGACAGCAAGAGTGAGCAGGGACGCATCAATCCTCCGAGGTCTATGCAGAAGATGCTTTCTCAGGAATACGACGGACAGATAAGCCTTGTGGTTCCCGAGCAGAATCCTGTTGAGAAGCAGATTACGGGACAGATAGACATAGAGGATTACCTTAACGACTGGGAAGACAGCAAGAAGCAGAGAGATATAAGACGCGAAGAGAAGATAGATAAGCTTGTATCCCAGCATACGGACAATCTGTTGGCCGATTTCGATACACAGAATAAGGAAAGTCTTTTGGAGAAGCTTACCGAGGAAGCTGCGGCAGAATCCATGGAAGCATCCGAATCGACGGAAGATGTCGATAAGGCCATGGAGAGTGAATTTGCGGAAGAGCTTCCCGAGGTAGAGGAGCTGACGGATATCGAAGAGACATCGGATGCGGTTGAAGAAGCTGCCGAAGAACCGGTAAAAGACGAAGCACCTGATACAGAGGCAGAAGAAGAGACTGAGAATAAGGCTGACGATGAATCAGAGACTGTAGAGAAGACAGAGTCTGAAGAGGCCGAGGAAGAGCAGGATCCCGAGGAAGCGGCCATAGAGGCGGAGCACATTGCGGCAGCCGAAGCTGAAGCAAGTGATGATGATTCCGATTCAGACAATGAGAGAACTATGACGGATGAAGAGGCTTCATTGTTCGGAAGCTTTGTTCAGACCAAGAAGGGCAAGAAAGATCTGCTTAAATCTTTGGATTCAATAAGCCTTGCATCCTATGTCGGCAACGTCTGTGTTACGGGTGAGACAGGTGAGGAATCGGTGGATCTTGCCAAAAACGTAGTACAGTATGCCAAGATGACGGATGGCAATTTTTCTGGTAAAATAGGTAAAGTATCGGGTAGTGCACTTAACACCAAAGATATGGATGCTCTTATCGATAAGCTTAAGGGCGGCGGCCTTATAATAGAGAAGGCCGGAGACATGAGTGACGCTACGATCGATAAGCTTAAGAAAGCTCTTAACCAGGAGAATCTCGGACTGCTTGTCGTTATGCAGGATTCAAGAAAGGCTATTAATAAGATCCTTTCACAGAGTGATGAACTTAAGCAGATGTTTAACGTTCACATAGAGATAGAAGAATTAAGCGACGATGCGCTTGTGGCTTACGGCAAGAAGTATGCGGAACGCAACGAATTCTCAATAGATGAGATGGGTATTTTGGCACTGCATACAAGAATAGACGAGTTACAGACTTCCGATCATATAGTTACGGTTACGGATGTCAGAGATCTTATTGATGAAGCCATAGAGCATGCAACGAAGTTCTCGCCCAAGCATTTTACTGAGATACTCTTCGGTAAGAGATACGATTCCGAGGATATGATTATCCTTAAGGAAAGGGATTTTATAGCATAGTTACACGTATTAGGAGGCACTAAATTGGCAGCTAAGAAGAGAGAGACGGTATTTATATCAGAAGCCGACCAGTATGTATTTGCTCAGGGTTCGCACTATGATATATACAAGAAGTTAGGAGCACATCCTTCTAACGAGAATGGGAAAGATGGGGTATTTTTCGCAGTTTGGGCACCGAATGCCGCATCAGTGCATGTGACCGGAACTTTCAATGACTGGAATGAAGATTCACACGAGCTTAAGAGACTGGGACCCGGCGGTATCTTTGCCGGTTTCTTCCCCGGAATTAAGACGGGTGAACTCTATAAATATCTTATAACAACCCCCGACGGTAGGAAATTATATAAGGCCGATCCTTATGCCAACAGTGCCGAGGTCAGACCCGGTACGGCTTCAAGAATAGCGGATATCGGAGCCATCAAGTGGACAGATTCCGTATGGATGAAGAACAGAGCCGAGAAGGATATGAATAAGGAACCCATGGCAATTTATGAGTGTCATATCGGTTCATGGATGAAGCATCCCACAGGTGAGGACGGTTTTTATACATACAGACAGTTCGCCGACAGAATGGTGGAGTACTTAAGCGAGATGAAGTATACCCATGTGGAACTTATGGGTATAGCCGAGTATCCCTTCGACGGTTCGTGGGGTTATCAGGTAACGGGTTATTACGCTCCCACTTCAAGGTATGGAGGTCCTGAGGACTTTGCTTATATGGTCAACCTCTTCCATAAGCACGGCATAGGTGTGATTTTAGACTGGGTACCGGCACATTTCCCCAAGGATGCACACGGACTTGCAGAGTTTGACGGAACATGCCTTTATGAGCATCCCGATACGAGACTTGGAGAACATCCTGATTGGGGTACCAAGATATTTAATTACGGCAAGACCGAAGTTAAGAACTTCCTTATAGCCAACGCATTATTCTGGATCAAGGAGTTCCATATAGACGGACTCAGAGTTGATGCTGTTGCATCGATGCTTTATCTTGACTACGGACGTAAGGACGGTCAGTGGCTTCCGAATAAGTACGGCGGCAATGAGAATCTTGAAGCCATCGAGTTTTTCAAGCATCTTAACAGCGTAATTCACGGAGGCTTCCCCGGAGTTATGACAATAGCCGAAGAATCTACGGCTTGGCCTAAGATCACGGCGCCCGTAGAGAATGGCGGTCTCGGATTCTCATTTAAGTGGAATATGGGTTGGATGCATGACTTCTGTGAATACATGAAGTTGGACCCTTACTTCCGTAAGAATAATCACCATGCTCTGACATTTGCCATGAGCTATAACAGTTCGGAGAACTATATTCTGCCTCTGTCGCATGACGAGGTTGTGCATCTTAAGTGTTCAATGGTTGAGAAGATGCCGGGATATCAGGTAGATAAATATGCCAATCTAAGAGTCGGATATACATTCATGTTCGGTCACTGCGGCAAGAAGCTTTTATTCATGGGCCAGGATTTCGGTCAGGAGAGAGAATGGAGTGAAGCCAGAGAGCTTGACTGGTATCTGCTCGGTGAGACTCTTAATAAGGGAATGCACGACTATGTGAGAGACCTGTTGAGTGTATACAGGAACAACAAGTGCATGTATGAGTGTGACAATGACTGGGGCGGCTTTGAGTGGGTCAACGCGGATGATGCGGACAGAAGTACATACAGCTTCATGCGTAAGACTTTGGACGGCAAGAAGAGATTACTCTTTGTGCTTAACATGACCCCGATAATGAGAGAAGGCTATACCGTAGGAGTACCTGTTAAGAAGAGAGCAAAGCTTTTGCTTAACAGTGATGAGAAGCAGTACGGCGGCAACGGTAATGAGATTCCTTCATCCATTATGCCTACGGAGAGCCCTTGCGATAACAGGGATTACATGCTTACATTTAACCTTGCTCCTTTTTCTGCAGTGGTATTTGAGATATAGTACAGTGACAAATCACTGTTAAGAAAAGAAGGAAAATAACCGAAATATAGAGTGAACGGATTTAACGGTCTGTTCACTCTTATCATATAAGGATTCATTATACAGGGATATTCAGAAAGGATAAACGAATAATGAAGATAGGATTTGATGTAGAAAGCAGCAAGGCTGTTAAGCAGTATACATCAATCCCCGAAAGCCCCTCATTCTCCAAAGCAGAGAAGGCAGGAGCAGCACGATTAGACATAACCGGCATGTACACGGATGTTAATGCCTATGCGGTTCACGGAAGAACCACAGAGGATCTTAAGACCGAAGCAGCTAACATAGATGTTGCTACGGCCAGAGATTACATGACAGTTATGTCTAATACTATGTCCGGGGAAGATTATAAGAAGGCAATGGAGGACGGTTTTGATCCTTCGGATATGAATCCGGAGGAAAGAGAGACTATCCTTGACCATATCAAGGCGGTTATGGCTGAGTCGGGCCAGGTTGTTGCCGGCTTTAACGATGACTTAAGCGATGAGAAGTTAAAGAACATAACGGGACGCAGCATAGATACTGATAAGATCAAGCAGTCTCTTAAGGATGCGGACCTTCCCGATACTCCCGATAATGTTAAGAAGATCGGTGAAGCGGTAGCCATGATGGCAGAGATAGATGAGCTTACTGACGGAAGTGTCAAATACATGGTAGAGAATGATATGGCACCCACGGTCGGCAATATCTATACGTCTACTTTCAGTGCGACCGGTGACGGCAGCAGGCAGGCAAGAGGATACTACGGCGAGGACATGCCGGGCTATCTGTCGCGTAAGGCTGACAACATTGACTGGGAGTCACTTAAGCCTCAGGTTTTAAAGACTGTAGAGCAGATGGATATAGAAGATATGTCTGTTGAGGATAAGCTTAATGATGCGAAGTGGCTTTTGGAGAAGGGTATACCTGTAACAGAGGAAAAAATAGAGTCTTTAAATGATATCAGAAGCATCGCTTTTCCTGTATCCGCACGAACTGTCGTTGCGGCATCTTTGGTTGCCGTAGCCGAAGGTAAGACACCAAAGGAAGCCAACCTGTCTCCTTCATATAAGAGTGTATATAAAGAAGCATATGAGATAAAAAGCAGACTGATAGAATCTTCGATAGGAAGAGAAGAAGCAAGACTTAAGATGTCTGCCGATGTCAATATCAGACTTGTAAGATCGGGATATTCTATAGATACGGAATCTATAGAGGATGTAATCTCTGCACTTAAGGATGAAGAGAAAGCTCTCTTTGCACAGTTTTTGGACGAAGACAAAGACGGAGCCGAAAGCGGTATCTTAGGCGGAGATAAGGTAAAGGGCGATACTCTAGATAATAAGATTGAAATTTTCTATAAAACAACCGTTGCCGTAAGAGAGATTCCTTCTATGCCGGCGGCTTTAATCGGACGCATCGGCACCGAAGATAACGGAGCCTTTACATTATCCAGGGCGCACAGTGTCGGTCTGCAGTACAAGGAGAGATACGAAGCGGCTGTTTCGACATATGAGACGGTTGGAACCGAAGTAAGAAAAGATCTCGGTGATTCCATAACAAAGGCATTCCGTAATGTAGATGACATATTAAAGAGTTTCGGACTTGATACAAGTGAAGAAAATCAGCGTGCAGTACGTATCCTTGGTTATAACAGTATGGTCATCAACGAAGAGGCAATCCGCAAGGTCAAGGCAGCGGACAGTAAGCTTAACGGACTTATAAAGGCGCTGACTCCAGGAAAGACACTAAAGCTTATAAGGGAAGGTGTCAATCCAATGGATATGGATATAGACGAGCTTGTAAGCCACATACATGAGACGGATCACGATCCCAAGAGAGAAGCCGAGAAGTATAGCAGATTCCTTTATAAGCTTGAAAAAAGCGGTGAGATATCGGATGAAGAACGTGCATCATACATAGGCATATACAGAATGCTTAATAAGATCGAGCGCAGTGACCATGCCGTAATAGGCAGGATGGTTGAGAGCGAAGCAGATATGACTTTTGGAAGTCTTATCCGCATAATGCGAGGCAGAGGTTATAAGCTTGATGTCAATATAGATGACGGTTTCGGAATGCTTTCGGATGTCATTCCCAAGGGTATATCCATAACGGAGCAGATAGAAACGGCATTTAAAAACAGACTTTCTGAGACTGAATATGACAGACTTGAGGCGGAATACCTTAAGGAAAACATGGAGCAGATTAAGTCGGCTGCAACTGCAGATGATGCGGTCTATGACGAACTGTTGGGAAGCGGCGTTGATATAACACCATCCAATATAATTGCGGAAGAGCAGTTCTTATCGGCTCCCAACGATCTGTTCAGAAATCTTAAAGCATATTCAAAAAGAACAGACAGGAAGCTTTCGGATGCCGGCGAACCTTCAGGCGAAACGGAAAGAGTATTGACTGAGGCCATGGAAAATGTGGCGGAATCCCTTAACAGTTCGCAAGAGGCTGAGAGTGCTTACAAGGATTTTGCAAATACGATGTCTCAGACACTTTTACAGATGACGGATCTTGGTGCGGACAGTATGCTTGATTTAAGAAGCATATCGCTTATGCATAAGCAGATATCGCTTGCCGTAAAGCAGTCTGAATCCGAGGATTACCACATACCCGTTATGATAGACGGAAGACTGACGGATATTAAGCTTAAATTCCGTCACGGCGATGAAAAGGGTCTCGTGAGTGCTGTGATGGATACGGAAAGATTCGGAAAGGTTCAGTCACAGATAAGACTTACGGGTGAAAGAGTCGAAGTCGGATTTATAGCAAATGACAGGCAGACACTTGAAAATTTAAGGCCCATAGCCGATGATTTTGCAGGAAGATTAAGAGATCTCGGATATGATGATACGGACTTAAGATTTTTGACCGGAGACCCCGGTAAGGGTATTAAGACTAAGGCATCAAAAGCCGATAATAATATTGAGGCCGTCGATACGAAAGCCTTATACAATATAGCAAAACAGTTCATATATGTGATACGCACTTTAGACAAGCATTAACGGAGGAAATCTATGAGTTTAAAGATCAATTACAATGTGTCAGCTATGATAGCCAATAACTCACTTAAGTTAAATGACAACAAGCTGACCACCTCCTTGGGAAGGTTGTCCAGCGGCTACAAGATCAACAGTGCCAAGGATGACGCGGCAGGACTTGCCATCTCAAGAAGGATGAATGCTCAGCTCAAAGGATTGAGAGCAGCGTC
>JAFYBE010000013.1 GCA_017540355.1 Lachnospiraceae bacterium
ATGATACCGTAACTTTTCCCGAAGGGATAAAGCGTCCACAGGACGCTTGCATAGCCGACAGCAATTCTGTTTTACTATATAGAACGCCACCACTCTTCCCGGAGGGATAAAGCGTCCACAGGACGCTTTATTATAGCACACCATGTGAAAATGTGGTATTATGGAAAATAGCAAAATGTATCGGGTCTGGAGGGTTGTATAATATGAAAAGAAGCATGCGCACTACTTTACTTATGATCATAGTACCATTGGTAGTAGGATTGATCGTGAGTATTGTTTTTTTCTCAGGCAGACTCGAAACTGTTAGTGCCGGCAATAAAGCCCTGTACTATGATAAGTTGTATGAGATCAATACTACACTTATCAATGCGGACAGGGACCTTTATCAGGGAATGTATGCCGTGACGCAGTATCACCTGCAGAACAAGTTCCTTTCGGAGACGGATAATCAGAGACATATAGATGATTATAAGGAGAATACGCAGCAGGCTCTTGAAAGAGCAAGACAGGCCGCAGAGATAGCCAAGGCAGATGAAATGCTCTTCACGGGAACCACATTAGAGGGATCTGAAGAGACTTTCTCTGATTACTATTCCCAGTTTGAAGCAGATTTTGCTTTCTGGATCACCTTGTATGATATAGATACTGACGAAGGATTCTGGACCAACTATTGCTCTCAGTTTGAGACGACAAGAGAAGCTTTGTCTGAAATGACGGATGTTACGGAAGCATGGGCAGAGAATCAGGTAGCAATGCAGGAGGCAGCTGTCAGGAATATAGTATATACCTCATTTATACTGTTCATAGGTATAGCAGCGGTACTTATGGTTCTTGCATTCATAGTGATGAACGGTATTACAAAATCTCTTAAGCAGATCAAAGACAGCATCAATAATATGGCAGCAGGCGACTTTGTGTCTGAAGTTGCCGTTAAGTCAAGTATTAAGGAATTCAGTGAAATGGCATCGGTTACCGATGGAATGAGAGTTAAGTTAAGAGAAGCTCTCATCAGGGTAGTGGGTCACGCTGAGGCGGTCAATACGGGTGCTGATGTTACGGAAGATTCCATTACCGATTCCAAGCGTACATCAGGTGATATTTCTTCTGCAATAGAAGATGTTGCCAACGGAGCTACTTCCATGGCACAGGATGTGCAGGATACTTCTTCGATCGCTATAGATATGGGCTATGCAGTGGGTAACGTCATAGACGTTGCCAATGCCAATATGGACAAGGGTCAGTCGCTTTACAATGAATCGATCAAGGTTAAGGAGCAGTTAGAAGAGCTTCGTAAAGCGGACCAGGAGACTGACAGAATGGCCGGTGCCGTAGCGGATTCGGTGGAAGAGACGGCACAGGTTGTTGATGAGATATCAACCGCCGCACAGGCTATTATGGGAATTGCAAATCAGACCAACCTTCTGGCACTCAATGCTTCAATCGAAGCGGCAAGAGCCGGTGAGGCAGGAAGAGGATTTGCGGTTGTTGCAGAAAGCATCGGAGGACTGGCAGCCGAGTCTAATCAGACAGCAAGTCAGATTACGGAGATGCTTGGCAATATCACGGCACTTTCTCAGAAGAACAAGGAACTTACGGGGAACATCAAAGAAGCTACAACAAAAGAGAATGCAGCATTGGAGGAGATGGTATCATCCTTCGACAATATGCTGGAGATGCTTAAGGAGACCGAAGCAGGCAACAGAAGCATCAAAGAGCTTGCGGAGTCTTTGGATGAAGCTAAGAACAGGATATCCGCCGCTGTTGAGAGCTTGTCAAGTATATCCGAGGAGAATGCGGCGTCTACGGAAGAGACGAGTGCTTCTATGCAGCAGCTTAATTCAAACATGGAGAATATCGTTGCTGAGGCACAGAACCTCAAGGCAATTGCCATCGAGCTTCAGTCCAATGTCGGATTCTTCAGAGTACAGTAATTACAGAAATCGATATATAACAAAAAACGTGCCTGCGGATATCCGCAGACACGTTTTTTGTCTTTTAAAAGACTGATAGGCATCTTGGGTTTAAGCCAGCATATCAAAGTTAGAGCCGACAGCAGGATTGACACTGCGCTCCATAGCGGCTGCGTCAATCATATTGACAAGGCCTGCGCCCTGAATCTCATTCTGGTCCATAGCCTTGCTTAAAACTGCCATTCCGACTTCGTTGGCTGTCTTAACGCTTGAAAGAGCCATTGATAAAGCAGGAATATCCATAACGACTACCTCCTTGTATTAAGATGGCCTTGCTCTGACAAAAGTCTGTATCAGGTCATCACCCGTTATTGCTTCTCTACTGTATTTATCGTACCATAGAAGACTTTTGTTTACAATTATTTTGCAATTAATTATAATATGCACATGGCTAAGAAGAGCAGAGACATAGGGGGAAAACCGAATAATTTTGTCTTCCAGGCGGGAATACTTGCGGCAGCCGGAATAATAGTGCATATTATCGGCATTTTATACAGAAGTCCGCTTGTAGCCATAATAGGCGATGAGGGCAACGGATATTACAACACGGCATATAACATATATATGATCATACTGTTTTTGTCGTCATACAGTATCCCTATCGCAATGTCCAAAGTCATCGCGGCCAGACTGTCTTTGGGACAGTATCGTAATGCAAGAAGACTTTTTATAGGTTCAATAATATATGTCATAGTGTTGGGAAGCATAGGAAGCTTTATCTGCTATAATTTTGCGGATCGACTTGTCGGTTCGAATTCGGCGGAGGTACTTAAGGTCTTTGCTCCCACAATCTTTCTTTCCGGTCTTTTGGGAACATTCAGGGGATTCTTCCAGGCACATCATACTATGGTCTACACATCCGTTTCCCAGATAATAGAGCAGATAATCAATGCAGCGGTAAGTATCGGCGCAGCATATATATTTGTAAGAGCGTTAAGAGGCGGAAGTGATACAGCGGTTGCCATAGGCGGAGCCAGAGGAAGTGCACTGGGTACAGGAGCCGGTATTCTTGCGGCGCTTATTTTTATGCTGTTTATGTACTTTTCAAAGAGAACCGCGGTCATGAAAAGAGTTACCGATGACGGTATGAGTGATGATAAGCTTTTATCGCCCCTTCAGGTTACGTTAAGCATATTCGGCATGGTTACGCCGGTCATATTAAGCACATGTATCTATAATTCGGTCAATCCCGTCAATCTTAAGATATATCAGCATATAGTTATGGAGTACAAAGGTTATACCGAAGCGATGGCGGCTACCAATTTCGGTTTGTATTCCGGTAAGTCCATGCAGATAATCAATATCCCGATTGCGATTGCAACGGCGATGTCGTCCGCAATAATTCCCTCGGTTGCTCATTCGCATGAGAGAGGCGAGTTTGATGAGGAGAAGAATAAGATTGCATTTGCCATAAGAGTCACGATGTTGATTGCCATTCCTTCGGCATTCGGTCTTTTGGCCGTTGCCGAGCCGGTAACAATGCTTTTGTATCCGCAGAGAGCTTCATACAAAATAGTGTCATATCTTATCATGGTATTAAGCATAACGGTAATTCTTTCCTGCTTATCGACACTTTGTAATGCGATCTTACAGGGCACGGGTAATGTGCATGTTCCGGTTATCAATGCAGGAGTGTCGCTTTTGGCTCAGGCGCTTTTGCTTGTTGTATTGCTTAAGAATACCGAACTGGATCTGTATGCGCTCTGTGCGGTCATGATAGTCAATACGTTTATGATATGTGCACTTAACATGTTTGCGCTTAAGCGTATTCTCGGATACAGACAGGAGGTATTTAAGACATTTATTCTTCCCATCCTTGCATCTGTCTGCATGTATATCATGGCAGCCGGAAGCAATTATCTTATAAGTGGATATTTCAGGAATAAGGCCGGAGATCCCGATATGGTGATCAGTGGCATACCCAATCTTATAAGGCTGATAGTAAGTGTTGTATTTGCGGTAATAACTTACGTGGTTATGACCATAAGACTCGGCATCATCGGAGAGGACGAGCTTAAGGTTATACCCAAGGGAAGAACATTGACTGAGTTTTTAAGAAAAATACGCTTATTAAGATAAACTTAAGTTAGTCTTAGATATACATTATAATAGGAAAAAGAAGTGGATTTTTTAATGCAATAGTTGTAGAATTACACTTGCATATGTGTAAGAAAACGGAGAAACGGAATGCGTTTGGGCAGATTTTTTAACAGAGTATTTTTGGCAGTAATGCTTATATCGATATTACTTCTTTCGGGATGCAGCTTTGCGGATGTCTTTCCGACGTCGGGAGCACAGAAGGAGAATGAAGAGGTCGCATCGTCTGAAGAAGTGACTCCTGATCAGGGTGACGGAACGGAGGATCAGAATTCTGACCAGGCAGCTGATGCCGGCGATCAGGGACAGGAAGAGTCTTCAGAGGAAGAGAATGATGAGTCGGAGCAGAAGTTCCGTTCGCTTTTTACGGGAGAAGAGATTACATATAACTGGCTTGATCACAGACCGCTTGCGGTTATGCTTAACAATATCAAGGCAGGATGTCCTCAGTCGGGCATCGAGAATGCTTCCATAGTATATGAATGTCCTGTTGAGGGAAGAATAACCAGACTTATGGCTATCTTTGAGAAGTACGAGGAGATTCCCAAAATCGGGTCTATCCGTTCCAGCAGAGATTACTTCGTATATTATGCACTTGAATATGATGCGATATATGCACACTTCGGTCAGGCTACGACATATGTGGGTGAATTGCTCAATTCGGATACGGTCGATAACATATCGGGAGCGGTATCCGGAATAGACGAGCCTTCCACGAACGCTTTCTACAGAAGTTCGGATCGTAAGGCTCCGCATAATGTATATATAAGCAATGAGGGTCTTATCGAGGACAGGGATAAGTTCGGATACAGGACCACATTAAGGACCGGATTCATTCAGAAGTTTGTTTACCCCGAACTTGGTGAGAGGGTGACATATGACAATATGCCGGATGCGACGATACTTTATCCGGGTGGTAAGTCAGAGAATGCCGCGAACGGTTTTGCCAAGGTCCAGTCCAGATTTGAATATAATGCAGATGACGGTAAGTATTACAGATTCCAGTACGGAGACAAGCATATAGATTTGGAGACGGGCAATCAGCTTACCTATGACAATGTCATCTTCCAGTATGTTGACGGTATCGTAAGAGACAGCCACGATTACTTGGGCTTCGGCACCATGGGCGGAACCAATGATATATGTAAGGTATTTACTGCGGGCAAGGAGATAGACGGAACGTGGAAGAGAGAAGATCTCTTTGCACCTGCCAAGTATTATGATAAAGACGGTAACGAGATCGTGATCAACTACGGTAAGACATGGATATGTACTATCTGGAATGATTACGCTGATGATGTGGTAATAGAATAGAAAGGATACAGGAGGTTGCTTTTAGTATGAAAGCATTGGGAAGAAGTTTTATAATGGCTTTTTCGGGTTATTCGATAAGCCCGAAGTCGAAGCTTGAAAGGAATAAAGAGAATTGTTCTTACATTCTGATTTTTATTCCCGTTATAGGTGCGATAATATGTGCATTGATTAACAGGTGGGCGGTTTTGTTTCCGTATATGTGCGATTTTCCGGTCCTTCCTGCGGTAGTCGGCGCAGTGGTTCCGACCATACTTTCGGCCGGTGCACATTTGGACGGCTTCTTCCGTACGACGGATGCATTAAGTTCGCATAAGTCTATGGAAGAGAAGCTTGATATCCTTAATAAGGATGCTCACGGCGGATATTCATCGATCATAGTATGTGTATGCATGTTCTTGATCTCAGTCGGAATATGGAGTGAGATGCCTATAGACGGCATTTTTGTCATAGCGTTCGGTTATATCATTTCGAGAGCATTGTACGGCATATCTGTTCTTACGCTTAAGCATGCTCCCTCTAAGAGCGGTAAGATAGAGAACTATGTTCCTGAGAAAAGCTCTGCAAAATGGATGCAGGTAATCATTAATGCAGCTTATATCCTTGCAAGTGCAGCACTTATGATAAAGATTGCGGGTACTTTCAGCGTGCCCAGACCTTCCGTTGCCGTTGCAAGTCTTATAGGCGCGGCGCTGACATTTGTTTTCTATGCGGTGATCACATATAAGAATTTTGGTGGTGTAACCGAGGAGAGCGGCGGCTTCTTCGTTGTTCTGTGTGAGGTGATCATTCCCATCGCAGCCTTGGCAGTGTTCAAAAGCCCGATATAATTATGTGTGATTTTGGGAGAGAGATATGTTAGCGCAAAAATACATTGATATGTTAAATAAGAAATCGGTCATAAGAGAGTTGTCGGAATATGCCGTTGCAAGAGGTAAAGAGATAGGATATGAGAATGTCTTTGATTATACTCTGGGCAACCCTTCTGTGCCGGTTCCCGAGAGTTATAACGACAGCCTTGTCAGATTGATAAAAGAAAAGTCGGCTATGGATCTTCACGGCTACAGTCAGAGTCTCGGAATAAGGGAAGTCAGAGATGCGGTTGCAAAGTCCATAAGCAGACGTTTTGATATGAACTACACTTTGGATCACATCTTTATGACAAGCGGTGCTGCAGGTGCAATAGCACATGCCGTAAGACTTGTTACCGTACCGGGAGACGAGATACTTACATTCGCTCCGTACTTCCCTGAGTACGGCCCGTACGTGAATCATTCGGGTGCCGTTTTGAAAGTAGTACCTCCGAGTACAAAAGATTTCCAGATTAATTTTGAAGCGTTTGAATCGATGATATCCGAGAAGACGATGGCGGTTTTAGTCAATTCGCCCAACAATCCTTCGGGTATAGTTTATTCAACTCAGACGATTAAAAAACTTGCTGACATATTAAGAGAGAAGAGCAAAGAATACGGACACATCATTTATCTTATTTCCGATGAACCGTACAGAGAGATAGTTTTTGATGGAGTGGATGCGCCGTATGTTGCAAAGTATTATGACGCTACCATCACATGCTATTCCTTCTCAAAATCATTATCCGTTCCCGGAGACAGAATAGGATATGTTGCAATCAATCCCGCATGTCCCGATGCCGAGAAGATGATAGTTATGTGCGGACAGATATCAAGAGGCATAGGTCATAATTGTCCTTCTGCAATCATTCAGTGGGCGGTGTCGGAGAATCTTGATGTGACTTCTGACATTTCCGTTTATGAGAAAAATATGAATATTCTTTATGACGAACTTACGTCTCTCGGATTTGAAGTTGTTAAGCCGGGCGGAACATTCTACATATTCCCCAAGGCACTTGAAGACGATGCGGTTGCGTTCTGCAACAAAGGTAAAGATTATGATTTCATCGGAGTACCGGCTGATTCTTTCGCGTGTCCCGGGTACTTCAGATTGGCTTATTGTATAGAGACGGAGAAGGTTTACAGGTCGCTTGAAGCCTTGAGAAAATTCGTTAAGGAAAAATACTAGAGCATATTTTTTTAAAAGCACAAAACAATATGACACGCATGTCACATATACAAAATGTACAAAAAAACAGCGCAATAATGTGATAAATTCGTAGCGCTGGTATTGACACATGCGTATAAAAGTAATAAACTCTCCGTGTAAAGATGTATTTTATACATGCTGATAAGTTGATATTTTTGTAGATTGTATTTACGTGTTGAGAAGGGAGAGACAATATGGCAATCGAGAAAGTAACAGCTACACTTAAGAAAGATGTAGCACCTGTTAAGGCAACTGCAACAGTTAAGGCAGATGCTCTTAAGACAGATATTAAGACAACAGAAAGCAAGCCTGCAGCAAAGCCCGCTGCAAAGCCTGCAGCTAAGAAGGCAGCAGCTAAGAAGCCCGCAGCTAAGAAGCCTGCAGCTAAGAAGGCAACTGCTACAGCAGCTAAGAAGACAGTTGCAGCAGCTAAGAAGCCTGCTACAGCAGCTAAGAAGCCCGCAGCTAAGAAGCCTGCTACCAAGAAGGCAGCAGCTAAGAAGACTGTACTTAAGACAAGCGCAGTATTCGCTCTTGATGAGGGTAAGAATGTATCAGCAGAAGCTCTTATGAAGAAGTATCTTCAGACAGCTAAGGATCGTTGCAAGTACGATCTCGGTCTTAAGACAGCTGATATCAAGAGTATCGACATCTATGTTAATCTCGCTGAGAAGAAGGTTTACAGCGTAGTTAACGGTGAGATCAACGATTCGTTCGATATGTATCTTGATTTCTAATTCGACAGAATAACAGACATTGAAGATTAAGAGGCTATCCCGCATGGGGTAGCCTTTTTTGTTTGTCATAAAGCGATTTGTCACGCCGGAGGTTTTATAAATTATTAATAAATAAGGTGTTGACACTAAAGTCTAAGGGGTGTATCTTATGATTCAGAGGATGTTAGCACTCATTACTTTCGAGTGCTAACAGACAAAGAAGAGGGATTTGTCCATGGAACTGAACGAACGAAAGATGAAGATTCTTCAGGCTATAGTCCGTAATTACCTTGAGACGGGTGAGCCGGTAGGTAGCCGTACGATATCCAAGTATACCGATCTCAACTTAAGTTCGGCCACTATTCGTAATGAGATGGCAGACTTGGAGGAGATGGGCTATATTGTTCAGCCTCATACTTCAGCCGGTCGTATTCCGACGGATTTAGGGTACAGGATTTACGTGGACACAATGATGCAGGAGAAGGAGAGAGAGGTCGAAGAGCTTAAGGGCACACTCCTTGAAAAAGAAGAGAGGCTGGATCAGCTTCTTAAGCAGACTGCGAAGCTCCTTGCGACGAACACCAATTATGCAAGTATGGTTTCGGCTCCGAGTATACATCAGAATAAGTTAAAGCTCATACAGTTATCGAGAGTTAATGATGAGCAGCTTTTGGCGGTCATCGTCATCGAGGGCAATGTAATTAAGAATACTCTTCTTAATGTATCGGAGAAGATTAATGAGGAGACGGTGCTTAAGCTTAATATTCTGCTTAACACTCATCTGACCGGATTATCTATAGAAGAGATTAATCTTAAACTTATATCTTCTTTGAAGGCACAGGCGGGTATTCACTCCGACATAGTAAGCGATGTTATCGATGCAGTGGCTAAGGCCATTCATGAAGAAGACGATCTGGAGATATATACATCCGGAACGAACAATATATTTAAGTATCCCGAACTTGCTGACAGCAGTGCTGCAAGTGAGCTTATAGGAGCATTCGAGGAGAAGCAGGCACTTAACGAATTGGTAGTAAGGACGCTTGCGGAGTCTGAAGAGACAGGCATACAGGTTTATATAGGTAATGAATCACCTGTATCGACCATGAAAGATTGCAGTATAGTTACGGCAACATACGATCTCGGAGAAGGCATGAAAGGAACGATAGGAATTATCGGACCCAAGAGAATGGATTACGAAAAGGTTGTGGACAATCTGAAGGACGTTATGCGTCAGTTGGATTCGATATATAAAAAATAAAAATGTGAGGATGATGATATGGCAGAGCTTAACGAAGAAGTCTTGGACAAAGAGGATATAAAAGAAGATCCTGCGGTTGATGAGACTGAAGCGGAAAGCAGTTCGGATGAAGAAGTAAAGACTGAAGAATCCGATACTGTGAATGAAGAAGCAAAGTCCGATACGGAGGATAATGATGGTTCGGATGATGCACCCAAAGAAAAGGGCAAGTGGAAAAAGGGCGATAAGAAGCTCGATGCACTGAAGCAGAAGAATGAGGAACTTGAAGACAGAGTAAAGCGTCAGATGGCTGAGTTCGAGAACTTCAGGAAGAGGACGGAAAAAGAGAAGTCCACAATGTTTGAGATGGGAGCGAAGAGTGTTATAGAGAAACTTCTTCCGGTAGTGGACAATTTCGAAAGAGGACTTGCATCGGCATCGGATGATGACAAGCAGGATCCCATATATGAAGGAATGAACCTTATATATAAGCAGCTTACGGATGAGCTTGATAAGTTGGGTGTTAAGCCCATAGAGGCGCTCGGAACGGAATTTAATCCGGAGTTCCATAATGCGGTAATGCAGGAAGAGACGGATGAGTTCGAAGAAGGTATGGTATGTAAGGAACTTCAGAAGGGATATACATACAGAGACAGCGTAGTAAGACACAGCATGGTGGCAGTAGCAAAATAGAATGGATGAGGAGCCATTCTTTTGAATAAAGGATAAGACCAAAGGAGGAAATATATATGAGCAAGATAATAGGTATTGATCTGGGTACAACTAACAGTTGTGTGGCAGTTATGGAAGGTGGTAAGCCCACCGTTATAGCCAATACTGAAGGAGCACGTACAACACCTTCGGTTGTGGCATTCACCAAGACAGGTGAGAGACTTGTCGGTGAGCCTGCAAAGCGTCAGGCAGTAACCAATGCGGAGAAGACAATTTCTTCCATTAAGAGAGATATGGGTACAGACAGAGGACGTACGATAGATGACAAGAAGTATTCTCCTCAGCAGATATCGGCTATGATCCTTCAGAAGCTTAAGGCGGATGCGGAGAGCTATCTCGGTGAAAAGGTAACGGAAGCTGTTATCACTGTTCCCGCATACTTTAACGACGCTCAGCGTCAGGCAACCAAGGATGCAGGTAAGATTGCAGGTCTTGATGTAAAGCGTATTATCAACGAGCCTACAGCCGCAGCGCTTGCATACGGACTTGATAATGAGAAGGAACAGAAGATAATGGTATACGACCTCGGTGGCGGTACATTTGATGTATCAATCATTGAGATCGGTGACGGTGTTATAGAAGTACTTGCAACCAACGGTGATACACACCTTGGAGGTGATGACTTCGACCAGAAGATAATTGATTGGATGTTGGCTGAATTTAAGGCAGCAGAGGGTGTTGACCTGTCTAATGATAAGATGGC
>JAFYBE010000002.1 GCA_017540355.1 Lachnospiraceae bacterium
TCCTATCTCTATTCCGTCTTTCTTAACGGGTTCCACCTCTCCCTGCTGAATAGCCTCGCTTTCACAGCCCGTCAGAAACATAAGGGAAAACAGCATAACCGATATGTAAGTTGCCAGTTTTTTTACCATATTATTCTCCATTCTTCTCCTTATATTCCGTGGGCGTCATACCCGTAGCCTTCTTAAATATCCTTGAAAAATAATTGGGATCCGAATAACCGCAGGCAACACCGACTTCCTTGATGCTGTGTTCGGGGCTCTTAAGTAAAGCCTTGGCCTCTTCAACACGACGTCCTGTCAGATATTCAACAAATCCTTCACCCTTTTCTTCTTTAAAGAGCTTTGAAAAATAGTACGAACTGATACCAAGTTCTCCGGCAAGTTCATCCAGCGAAATGTCCTTATGGAAATTGCTGTCGATATAATCCAATGCCTTCTTGATCACATGATGGGTTCTGTCCTTGCTTCCGGTAGAAATATTGCCGGCCGCAGTTTTGAACTTCTCCATGTACCAGGCCTTTAGAGAATCCGTATCAGGCGCACCGAGCAATTCCTGTAAGTATTCTTTACGGCTGGAGAATTCATATGTCGGACCGCCGCTTTTATACATCATGGACTCGGCTCTTAAAACAAATTCCAGGCACTTAAGGCGGATACTCATAATATCATCAGAATAGCCTGTAACCATCCAGTCGAAGAATTCACTCGCTTTGACAAGACAGGTGTCTGTCTCACCGTCTTCAAGCTTCTCAAATATCTCGGCTTCAAGCGCGGCCGGATAACTTTCTTCGTAGGACACTGTTATCGGAAGGTCATCTATATGTGCCACACTTCCACTTGTGGATACCAGAGCTTTTATCGCTTCCTCATAGGACTCTGCCGCGTTCTTCATACGGCGCATTCCGCCAATACCTATTCTGTACGAAATATCCGTGGCATTCTTAAGACTTCTTACAAGAGTACGGCACTTCTCGATTATTGCTCCTCTTTCGCTTAGCTCCATGTGCGTTTCAAGCGAAGGAATGAATATCGGTATTCGGTTTGCGGATACATTACCGACGATTGCTTCGGGAAAAGCATCCTTTATCAGTTCTCTTACTTTATTATAGTAGGTAGTCTGTGCTTTAACCGAACTGCCAACAACGTTCGTCATCAGATGACCCTGCTGATCTTCGCCGAATACAACAACCATTATATATCCGCCCGTGCTGCTTATGCCGAGCAGATCTTTGTAATTGGCAATATCCTCATCTATCTGTTCTTCAAATATGATGGAATATATAAAACCGTTCTCTATAATCGGCATAACGGTCTCCATACGCTCTTTGGTCTGAAGATCCTCTCGCCTGCGTCGCTGCCTGTCATCAATCTTTTCCATGGCAGACTTAAGAACCGCTACTACATCCTTCTGATTAAACGGCTTATTCAGATATTCCATTACGCCTAAGTTGATGGCTTCTTTGGCATAATCGAATTTGTCATAAGCAGTGAGTACAACAAATATTACGCCGGGCAAAATCGTCCTTATCTCTTTCATGGCTTCTATGCCGTTTATACCCGGCATCTGTATATCCATGAATATAATATCAGGTCTGAAGTGTTCTGCCTGTTCAATCGCAGCTCTGCCCGACTTCGCGGTTTCTATCTCGAATTTACCCTCGAAGTTCTTCTCTATTAAAAATGACATTGAATTGAGTACTATTCCCTCGTCATCAGCCAACAGGATTCTGTACATTCATCCGCTCCTTAATTTATTACATATTATTGTTCGGCAGGGATTATACATGCATGGGCACTTTGATAACAAACTCTGTGCCCTTGTTTTCTCCCTCGCTTCGTATATCCATAACATCCTCACGACCCGTAAAGATTCTTATGCGCTCTATAACATTGCCGAGTCCTATTCCGTTACTGTCATTCTTCTCAGGATCGGCAGCAACGCCGTCTCCGGACAATATTTTCTCAATCTTTTCCTTGGGCATACCGACTCCGTTATCCGAAATGGATATGTGTACCATATCGCCCACTTTATATGTCTTAAGGTCAATATGTCCTTCCCATTCTATATTTCTGATTCCGTAGTTAACCGCATTCTCAACTATGGGCTGAAGTATCATACTGGGAACTCTTATGGAATTTAGATTCTCATCTATAGTCTTGTTGTAATGTATCTCACCGTCAAATCGCACATTAAGAATGTAGATATATTTATCTACCAGTTCCAATTCTTCGCTTAAAGATACATCTTTATCTATGCTTTTGATATTATATCTGAAAAAGTCTGCCATGTTCTGGATAAACTCGGTCGTTCGATCCGCATTCTCCATCATGGCAAGCTGTGCTCCCGCATTAAGGGTATTGAACAAGAAATGCGGATTGATCTGAGCCTGCAAAGATTTCAGTTCCGCTTCCTTCATCCTGTTCTGCATCTTAAGCTCGGATTCCTTCATGCGGCTCTCTCTTAACATACTCTCTCGTATCTCGGAGATGTATCGTTGCATACTGTCGACCATTCCGGCAAAGGCTCTGGACACCCTTCCTATCTCATCCTCTCCTTCGGGATCCACAATCGTAACATTGAAATCACCGCCCGCAACCTTATCCGCAGCTTTGGATAATTCCGAAAGAGGTCTTGTCATGGAACTTGTCAAAAGAATCAGCGCTATGATATTGACCACTCCTATTATTATAAGAATAACTATGGATGTGATCTCCATATATCTGAGTGAAGATAAGAGGATATAGTAGTTATCGGTATTGACCTTGAACTGTTCGTTATTAAGGAAATATATACAGTTCTGAAGATCGGCATACATAATCTGCGCTTCCTCAAAACCTGTTCTGTATTTCTCTACGTTACGTCCTCTTTTGGCCTGAACCGTCTCATCCACAACGCTTAAGTATCTGTCAGACTGATTCAGAATATTCCGCTGCATGACAGCCATCGTACCGTTGTAACTGTTACCTATATTCTCAACACAGTTACGATAATCCTGGTCTGCCTTATAGTATGCATTTAGCGCATTGGTACCTTTATTCTCAAGGTATTCCTTCATCGAACCGTGAAGCACCGTAAGCTGCTCGGCAAGTTCATTAAGCTTAACATTGTTGTCATATACTTCATCAATTCTGGCAATCATGGAATTGACATTCACATACATATATACGTTCATTATCAGTATGATTGATATAGGTATGAAGAATGCAACCATGAGCTTGACCTGGATAGAGGCTTTATTCCAAATATGTTCTATCATGATGCCCCCTCTCCGATTGCCAAAAGCTTACCTGCTTCTCTTAGACCGATTACCTGAGTGCTTACGGGCATATATGAATTGGTGTAACCCGACTCTCTGTATTCATTGAGTGCCTGGACACTGTATCTGCCCATTTCCCAGGTGTCAACCGATATCGTTGAATATATTATCTGTTTGTTAACGGCATCCAAAATTGAACTGCCTGCAAAAAAACCGATTATCTGTACATCTCCGACCTTGTTCTGATCGACAACGGCCTGATATGCACATCTGGTACAAATGCTGCTTAAACACATCATGATATCCGGAAGGTTTTTTTCATCAAGGAAAAGCTTTCTTATATCTTCTTCAACACTGAAAGAATCTTCCATATTGATGGGGCGAATATTAAATACCGGCATCGGATAATCGGGATACTTCTCCGTAAAATAATCCTCGATAGCCATGGTTATGACATTGGTCATACTCTCGCCCGCATTCATATCCACCAGAATATCCACGGTTCTTGCCTTAGTATCACTCCCCAAAGACATAATCTCCGCTATCTGTGACGCATACATCTGACCAAGTTCATAGTTGTTGACACCGACAAAACTCTGTCTGCCGGATGATTCAATATCGTTTTGTAAAAGAACCACTCCTATGCCTTCGGACACCGCACGGTCTATGAGATTCCTGGCCTTTTCATCTATAGATCCTCCATAGATTATTCCATCAACCGATGAATTGACTGCCACCCTTAACAGATCGATATCGGAATAATTTACACCCAGAGAGTCTCTTAAATCTTCTATATATATATCTTCCTTAACTGCCTCATCACAAGCGGCGTAATACACACCCTTCCAGAAGTCCTCATCTTCTCCTTCAACAATGAATGCGTAATGTCCTGCA
>JAFYBE010000005.1 GCA_017540355.1 Lachnospiraceae bacterium
GTAAAACAAATGCATCCGCAGTCGATACAAAAGTATATGACGGCATTATCACCTCATCACCCGGCTTTATATCAGCAAGCAGAGCAGCAAGCTCCGTTGCGTGTGTGCATGATGTGGTAAGAAGCGCTTTTACACAACCTGTCTTATTCTCAATCCACTCGTTACACTTCTTTGTAAACGGACCGTCTCCGCAGATCTTCTGATTATCCACGGCCTCTTTGATGTAATCGTATTCCTTGCCTGTAAAAGGCGGCACGTTAAAATTGATCATCTGTAAACTTTAAACTCCTCATTTTCAAATATTACCCGCATGTGGTTATCATTAATAAATTTATTAAGGATGGTCTCCTTATCTTTTGTATTGTTACCGGAATACTCCGTATAGTTCCTCCAAATGACAGCTGTTCTGCCCTTAGCATTTCTGTCTGTTATGACCATAAGCTCTTCTTCAAGTTTCTCCGTTAAATACGAATCAAGATCAGGCCACGAAGATCCGACCTCCGGCGGCAGGCGAAGAATATATGAAAGTCCGGGGCAGTTGCCCCAATATATCGCCGTTTTTATCGACGATTCTTTATGAATAAAGTCACACAGTTCCTTAATAGTCCGCGCGTTGTATTCCGTAGTCATTATATCTGCCACGGACTCAGTTGCGACCGTTTTTACAATTGAAGACCCTCTTGGAGTTCCGTCCATTCCGTCCTTGAATACAAATCCCATATGGAAGCCAACGGTCTGTATGAATACCACGGTAAATATCACAAGTATCATACTCATCCAAGGGAAATTGCAGCCGTAAAGGACATTCTCCAGTCTGAATCTGTGCACTCCCTTATAAAGCCATCCCCCGATGATAAAGAGAACAAAGGGAAGTACTAAGAAGAGGTTGTTGATATTCTGCATCGTATAGTTGTTGCTTCCCATAGGTGTGATTAACAAAATCATGAGTACCAAAAGAGCATAGGTTTTGATCAGAATGTTATAGTTGCGTCTTATAAGCACCGTAACAACGCATAACCACGCCAAAAACAGGATGATCATTCCCCACTCGTACATCGCGGTGTAATCCTCGTAATATCTGAAGCTGAACATTCCTCTGCCCCAGAAGAAGCGCAACATTACAGCAACAACGCCAAGGTATATAATCCTTCCGCACCACTTAAGCATCCGGTTTGACTTAACCGCCGCCATCATAAGTGTTCCGGAGAAAGTAACGGCAAATATCATTGCAAGCCACTTAAGGCTGTGCATATATGCGGCGAACGTCCTGTATAACATTGATACCGCGGTGTATTCATTATTGCTTTCCGACAGAGAACTTAAGCCTGCAAAGAGTTCGGAAAAAGTATCGGGACCGTATATCGATGCCATGGCAGCCATAGGCAGAGACATGCCGATAATATATCCCACAATGCATGCTCCTGTGATTCCCATGAGTTCTCCGCCCTTGGTCGATCCGGGCTCATCCTCTTTTCTTAAGATGATCGGCACGCATATCCAAACCACAAGTATGAGTCCTGCTTCGACAACATTCGGGACTCTGACAAACACATTGATACCCAGTATCATTCCGGCAAAATAGAAGTATATCGTCTTAAAATATTTAATACCATAATATATCAGGATTGTTCCTATTGCAAAGAGCAGATAAGTCAGATAGTTATACAATATGCCCGACGGTATCCAGCAAAAGCTTATGCTTATAAACTCGGCAACGAACAAAACCGGCGCCGAGAATTCCTTACGGAGTCCGTAGTAGCATACAAGTGCAATTGCAGAAACGATAAGTCCGGTGTATATATTCATTCCAAGGAGGGTATTGCCTCCCGGAAGCCTTACCAGAAGCGAGCCGAATGTATTCGATAAAAATGTCGCAAGGACCCAGGTTCCGTGCATCTTATCCGCATACAGGAAGTTGCCTAAGCTGTAAGTTGAGTCCGTCACATCGATTCCCTGGTTAAACTTTACCAACGGCCACAACAATAAGACGATAGGGAATAAAAGTTCCTCTATCGGGCGGCTGATCTTCTTATAAAGTTGTTCAAGCCTTCTCATTGTAGCTATGTTCATTTTGCTCCTCAGCTACGTACGTGAATAAGATCAAAAATACACGAACGAACAAAATCTATAATACATCCGACTGTGAAAACAATTATTATACAAAGCAGCATATGGAAAATCTGCCACCACTGTCCCATGGCGGAATCTATGCCGAGTAATTGAGACCAAAGCTCACGTAATAAGATGTTCTCATGCAAAAGATATACTCCGAAAGTATAGCCTGCGAGTCGGTTAATCCATTTGCTTGGCTTTATGCTTAAATTTTTAAATACATAGAACAGGCCGATGCTTGCAATCAGGATTGTAATGTAGTTATAACAATAGGTCATGTCCATATAATATTCCATCTTGCCCGTGGCTCTTACTATGCAGGATGCCGCATATGCTATGACAAAGGTAAGTGCACTGAACAGGATATATACCAAAAGGCTTTTCTTCCCTTTATCTATCATCGGGATGCCGTACATTCTTATATAACCTGCAATCAAATACAGAACAATGAACCATATCACATCATCGCCATACTTATCCCAGGGTATGAGATAA
>JAFYBE010000014.1 GCA_017540355.1 Lachnospiraceae bacterium
AACCGATGATGTCGAATCCGCCTGTGTTCCTGTAAGCGTCGATGAACGCATCATCAAACTCAACGTAGTCGTTGTTAAGAAGTCCGTCCGGGCCGCCCTTGAATCCGAGAAGTACGTTGTTCTTGTCTGTAGCCTTGATTGCATCATAAAGACCGCAGATAACGTTGTGTCCTCCGGGTGCCTGACCGCCTGAAAGGATAACGCCTACAACCTGCTTCTTGGCAACGGAAGTGTTGGTTCCCTTAACGAAAGTGATCTCGTTCTTGCCGTATGTGTTGGGGAAGAGTGCCTTGATCTTATCCTGATCTGCTACGCTCTCTGTAGCGGCGCCGTCCTTAACACAGATATCCGAAATGCCGTTACGAAGCATTGCGGGAAGCTTAGGCTGATACGCATATCTTGCTTTTTGAAGAGGTGAAAGATTCATTTTGTATCTCCTTTACTTATAGTATAAATATGTTCTTTTTGCATCGCCTCAAGGCGACTGCATATAGGATTATAGCACGTTATCCGCAATCAGGCTACAACATTATAAAAGAAAAAGTTTAGTAAAATTTCGTAAATTTACATTTTTTACTTTACATTTCGGCGAAGGTAGTATAGACTATGATAAGATTAGGTAATTGAACGAGGATTAGTTTGAAAATGATGTCGATACATCATTTTTAAACTTGCTCGGCGGGAGGAAGATATGGCATTACAGGAGACGTTACAGAGAAGTGTGATTGAAGATCATATGGAGGAGGAACTCCTTCATATAGCCGTAGAACTGTACAATAAAGATTTAAAGGACTGCACGGATTTTGAGACCTATATGTGCGTGCAGGAACTTACGAAGGAACTTGCAAGTTCCACAACCGAGATAGCGGGAGGCAAGAAGGTATACTATATCTCAATGGAATTCCTTATCGGAAGACTTTTGGCCAACAACCTCATCAACCTTGGTATGTATGATAAGGTTAAGGAGATTCTTGCCAAGCACGGTAAGGACATATCCGTTATAGAAGATGCAGAGCCCGAACCTTCACTCGGTAACGGCGGACTCGGAAGACTTGCTGCATGTTTCCTTGACAGTATAGCTACGCTCGGACTTCCCGGAGACGGTATCGGACTTAACTATCATCTCGGACTTTTTAAGCAGGAGTTTGTTGATAAGAAGCAGTTTGCCGTTAAGAACGACTGGATCAACAAGCACAGCTGGCTTCATAAGAGAGACATTGCTTTTGAAGTCGAGTTCGGTGACAGGAAGCTTCGTTCGCGTCTTTACGATATAGATGTTGTCGGATATGACAACGGTGTCAACAAGCTTCATCTTTTTGATGTTGAAAGCGTTGATGAGAGTATCGTTAACAAGGGCATAGACTTTGATAAGAAGGATATAGACAAGAACCTTACACTTTTCTTATATCCCGATGATTCCGATGAAGACGGTAATCTCTTAAGAATATATCAGGAATACTTCATGTGCAGCAATGCCGCTCAGCTCATTTTATGGGAGCTTAAGGAGCGTCACTATGACCTGCGCAAGATGTATGACCACTGCGTGATTCAGATTAATGATACGCACCCTTCAATGGTCATCCCCGAGCTTATCAGAATCCTTGTTTATGATAAGGCGTTCACGATGGATGAGGCCATTGAGGTTGTATCCAAGACCTGTGCATATACCAACCACACGATTCTTGCCGAGGCACTTGAGAAGTGGCCCGTTAAGTATCTTGAGAAGGTTGTTCCCAAGCTCGTACCCATCATCAAGGAACTTGATAAGAGAGTAAGAGCCAAGTATAAGGACAAGAGTGTTTACATCATCGACGATGAGAAGAGAGTACACATGGCACACATGGACATTCATTACGGCTTCTCAATCAACGGTGTTGCAGCCATTCATACCGACATATTGAAAAATACGGAGCTCAACAATTTCTATAAGATATATCCGGATAAGTTCAATAACAAGACGAACGGTATAACCTTCAGAAGATGGCTCATAAGCTGTAACAAGGAGCTTGATAAGCTTATCTGCGATACGATAGGCAAAGGATACCGCAGAGATGCCAATGAACTTGAGAAGCTTCTTGAGCATGAGAACGATGCGGCATTCATGGGAAAGCTTCAGGACATCAAGGACAATAAGAAGAAGGTTCTTGCAGCATACATCAAAGAAAAAGAAGGTATCGATGTGGATCCCACATCAATATTCGATATACAGATCAAGAGACTTCATGAGTACAAGCGTCAGCAGCTTAATGCGCTTTACATCATCCATAAGTATCTTGAGATTAAAAACGGCAAAAAGCCCAAGACACCGATCACATTTATCTTCGGTGCCAAGGCGGCTCCGGCTTACGTAATAGCTCAGGATATTATTCATCTGCTTTTATGCTTACAGGATATAGTTTCCAATGACCCTGATGTAAGTCCTTACATGAAGGTTATAATGGTTGAGAACTACAACGTAAGTTATGCCGAAAAGCTTGTGCCGGCTGCAGACATCTCAGAGCAGATTTCACTTGCAAGTAAGGAAGCATCGGGCACGGGTAATATGAAACTTATGCTTAACGGTGCTGTTACGCTCGGAACATCCGACGGAGCGAATGTAGAGATACATGAACTTGTCGGCGATGATAATATCTACATCTTCGGTGAGAAGTCGGATTCGGTTATCAAACACTATGAGAAGGCCGACTATGTATCCAAGGATTACTACAAGAAGGTTCCGGCTATCAAAGAGGCTGTTGATTTCATAACATCAAAGCAGGTCCTTAAGGTGGGATCAAAGGAGAACCTTACAAGACTTAAGAAAGAACTTGTAGATAAAGACTGGTTTATGACATTGCTTGACTTTGAGGACTATGTTAAGACCAAGGATAAGATGCTTGATGATTACGAAGACAGAGCAAAGTGGCGCAAGATGATGCTTCATAACATCGCCAAAGCGGGATACTTCTCATCAGACAGAACGATCAATGATTATGACAGAGACATCTGGCATCTTCGCGATCAGGTTAAGTAAAACATATAATGATATGACATATGCAAAGCGCATCGGTTTCGATGCGCTTTGGTTGTTGTCACATTCTGATTAAATGTGGTATAGTAGAGTTGGAGAGATAGGGGGAACAGCAAGAGGAGATATCTATATGACATATGAAGAGATTGTTGAGACAGCAAGAAGTATATTCGAGAACGCCGATGCAAGGATGATCTTCGATCATATTGCCGTACAGGTCAATATACACGGAGAGGGCGCAGGCGCTTTTTATATGGAAGTAGCGGACAGGAGCATTTGTATAGAGCCGTATGATTACTATGACAGAGACGGAATGGTTGATACGGACGGACAGACCATAATGGATATCTGTAACGGCCTGATCACACTTAATGAAGCGGTGGAGAGCGGAAGGTTCGTTCTTTACGGCAATGATGAGAAACTGGCTAAGTTAAGAGAGATCAAGTACCGTAATAAGAAGCTTAAGATCAATCAGAAGCTTGTGACAAAGCCTCTTACCAAGATGGTTAAGAAGCCTTCGGCAAGGAACGCTGACAGAGCGGCAGCCAAGGCAGCAGCTGAGAAGAACTCTTCCTCCAAGACTAAGAGCAAGTAAGGGTACGGAGGAGTAAGATGGCTGACGAGAAGAGATTCGCTATATTGATCGATGCAGACAATATAGCGCCTAAATATATCAACAGTATTCTCAACGAGATTTCAGACAAAGGTACAATCACATATAAGAGGGTATATTGCGACTGGACGGGCCAGATGGCCACAGGATGGAAGAAGGTGTTGTTAAGACACAGCTTAACCCCCATCCAGCAGTACAGTTATACCTATGGCAAGAACGCTACGGATTCAGCCATGATTATAGATGCCATGGACATTCTCTACGGAGGAGAGGTCGATGGCTTTGCTCTGTGTTCATCAGACAGTGATTTCACAAGACTTGCGGCAAGACTTCGTGAGGCGGGCAAGATTGTAATAGGACTCGGCGAGTCCAAGACTCCCGCACCGTTCTGTGCGGCATGTAATGAGTTTAAGTTCCTTGACAGGATTTCCGATGATGATGAGGATGATGACAAGGAGATTAAAGAGAGTAAGAGTAAGAACGGCACGAAGAAGACCGGCGAATCATCCAAGGATAAGTCTTCATCTAAGAGCAAGAAAGAAGATAAGGATGACGAGACAAGCGTTACGCCTCTTGATAAGATTGCGGTTGCGCTTAAGGATATCATCCTTGCCAACAGTAATGAAAGCAACGGCATAGATATGGGAGAGCTCGGCAGCAGACTGCAGAAGAGATATCCCGATTTCGATACGCGTAACTACGGTTACTCGAAGTTCTCAATCTTCCTTAAGAAGTTTGACTTCCTTACGATGGAGCACATAGGTACATCGATCAATGTAATGCTTAATGTTCCGACAGCCGATGCCGGTATTGAGGCACGCATAATAGAGATGGTAAGAAGCCATGGGGAGAAGGGTATTAATTTAGGTTCGTTAAGTTCGGACATCAAGAACGAATTCCCGGCATTCAATCCCAAGGAATTCGGTTACTCCAAGTTTGAGCAGTACATAAGGAGTATAGATGCGCTTGACGTTAAGAACACCACACCTCTTAATAAAAAGGTGTTTATTAAGCAGTAAGCGCAAATAAGTTTTGGGGAGAGTTTTTTGTGAAAGAGGGTATTAAGTTAAATTATAAAAGGACCTTTATCGTAGGTCTGGCATTCATGTCCATCTGCGCATTCTGGCAGTTATACGACAATGTCATTCCGTTGATATTAAAGAATACGTTTCATTTATCCGACACATGGTCGGGTGTCATTATGGCGCTTGATAATGTCATAGCGCTTTTCCTGCTTCCTTTACTCGGAGCATTATCAGACAGAAGGCAGACTAAGATAGGCAGACGTATGCCCTTTATCTTAATCGGTACGGCGCTTGCAGTAGTCTTCATGGTCATACTTCCCGTATTTGACAATCTGTATAACGAAAGAGAAGAGAAGGGACTGTTTATAGGCTTCCTTGTAATCCTCGGTCTTTTGCTTATATCGATGGCGCTTTACAGATCGCCGGCAGTGGCACTCATGCCCGATGTTACGCCCAAGCCTCTTCGAAGCAAGGGTAATGCCGTGATCAATCTTATGGGAGCCGTCGGAGGAATCCTCTATCTTATAATTTCGGCTTTGATGTTTACCGATAAAAACGCGCGCAATGACTATCAGCTTGTTTTCATAATCATCGCCGTTATAATGGCGGTATCCGTTGCAGTATTGTTCTTCAGCGTTAACGAGCCTAAGTGCGTGGCCGAGGTCAAAGAGTATGAGGATGCACATCCGGAAGACAATCTGGAAGTTAAAGACGAAGCGACAGACAGCACTTATCTTCCTGCGGATGTTAAGAAGAGTCTTTATATGATTCTTGCATCCATTGCTTTATGGTTCATGGGATACAATGCCGTTACGACGGCGTTTTCAAGGTATGCAACGATTGAATGGGATATGAGTTTAAGTCAGGCCAATCTTTGCCTTACGGTTGCGATGGCAATTGCCATAGTCTCATATATTCCGATCGGTGAACTTGCATCGAGAATCGGACGTAAGAAGTCGATAATCATAGGCGTCGCAGTTTTGTCGGCATGCTTCTTTGCGGGCTTTTTACTTAACTACATACTTGACGGATATTCACCGATACTTCTGGTTATATTCTCATTAATCGGTATCGCCTGGTCCATGATCAATGTCAATTCACTGCCCATGGTAGTTGAGATGTGTAAGGAATCCGACATAGGCAGATACACGGGATATTATTATACATGTTCAATGGCGGCTCAGATTGTTACCCCTATTATTTCGGGTGCTTTGCTTGAGCATGTAGGATATTGGACGATGTTCCCGTACGGAGCATTGTTCGTATTCTTCGCGCTCATTACGATGTCGATGGTTAAGCACGGAGACAATAAGCCCGTTCTTCCGGAAGACAGATTTGAACTTTTGGACGTCGACGATTAGACGTAATATCTTTCAGACATAATAATTTAAGGAGGCGACAGAGGTTATGCTTTTGTATATAATCCTTTCGCTTGTCATACTTTTTATTACGGGAGTACTTTTTGCAATTGCTCCCAATTCACACAGAGACTGTTCAGACTTTAAGGGTGTAATGTATGCACACCGTGGTCTGCATCAGCCGGGTGTTCCCGAGAATTCCATGAAGGCATTTGAACTTGCCGTGGAAGCAGGGTACGGAGTTGAACTGGATGTCCAGTTTACGAAGGACCATCATATAGTAGTATTCCATGATGCCAATTTAAAGCGTATGTGTGGAGTGAATAAAAGAGTAAGAGACTGCACTTACGAGGAACTCTTAAGCTATAGGCTTGATGGGACCGACCAGACCATCCCGCTTTTTAAGGATGTTTTAAAGACACTCGGTAATACCAGGCTTGTATGTGAGATCAAGAATCATAACGGCAACCGTAATAACAGACTCTGCCGTGAGACTTATGAGATGCTTTGTGACTATAAGGGCAAGTATTGTATAGAATCATTCTCGCCCTTTTTGGTACAGTGGTTCAGAATCAATCATCCTGAGGTTATTAGAGGACAGCTATCCTGCGCAATGAAGGATGAGGGAAGTCTGGGATATATAGCAAGACTTGTGCTTTCGCAGCTTATAATCAACTATATCTCAAGGCCCGATTTTATAGCATACAGACATCAGGATTACAAGCAGCCCGGATATATGTTGTGTTCAAAACTTTATCGTCCGCTTTTGATTGCATGGACGGCTCGCGGACCGAAGGAACAGGCTGAAGCATGGAAGAGATTTGACTCGGTTATTTTTGAGTTATATGAGAATCCCAATCCTGTGGAATAGCCGAATTGATAGTGTAAAATAATGCGTTGTGTGGTATACTGTATAAATGAGTGAAAAATCGCATATGGAATACAGAAGGCGCAGAGTGAAGCGCCTTAAGCGGATCATACTGGGAGCGGTCTTTTTGCTCATAACGGTTCCCGTCGCGCTGTGCATTTGGCTCATGTGTGAGCTCAATGCCACGGAGAATGAACTGGCGGAGATTACGGCACAGTATGAGGCGCAGATGCAGATCACGGATGATCTGCAGGAGCAGTTAGATGAGGAGAAAGCCTCTGCGAAAGAGGCATACGACGAACTTCTGGCGCGGATAAGCGCAGCTGAAGAAGAGTCGGATGAGGGTGCGGAGACGGCAGAAGTCAACGCTGATAAGGAAGAAGACAATATAAGACGTGTTTATCTTACCTTTGATGACGGCCCGAGCATCTATACTGAACAGATACTTGACATATTGGATGAGTACGGAGTGAAGGCCACGTTTTTCCTTACCGGATCGCAGGTGGAGAACAACCCGGACATATGCCGCAGAATAGCGGAAGAAGGGCATTCGATAGGAATGCATTCCTACTCACACGTGTATAGCGACATATATAAGAGCAAGGATAATTTCATCAAGGATTACACAAGAGTTAAGGATGTGATCACCGAGACGACGGGTGTTACACCGACGATTTACCGTTTCCCCGGCGGAAGCAGTAACACGGTGTCCAAGACGGACATGGATGAGCTCTGTGAGTTCCTTGCGGATGAAGGTGTGACGTATTACGACTGGAACATAAGCAGCGGTGATGCGATGAAGTACACGCTTACATCGGATAAGATAGCTTATAACTGCATAAGCAGCGTCGGTAAGTTTAAGGATGCGGTGATCTTATTACATGATACAGGCACCAAGCTTACGACGGTTCGTGCCCTTCCCGCGATAATCGAGGGGATACAGAAGATGGAGGACACGGAGATTTTACCGATTACGGAAGATTCAGAAGTTGTTCAGCATAGAAAAAGTAAGGAGATAGAATAATGGGATTTTTTTCAGAGTTGAAGGAAGATTTGTCACAAGCGGTGAATGAACTCGTTCCCGAGGAGGCAGAGGCTGTAGCAGCTGAGCCTGTTGTTGAGGAAGCACCGATATCCGAGGAGGATATCTTTGCGGCAGCAGAGGCATCTGTAGGTATCGAGCACAGTTCCGATGTTACGGATATGATTGCCGCATCCGAGGAGATGGACAAGGCTATGGATGAGTTCCGTTCGGAGCTTGATTCCACACCGGCAAGAGTTATCACACCTCCGGAGCCCAAGGAAGAGCCTAAGGTTGAAGCTGACTTTGTAAGTGATGAAGTTGCTACGATCACAAGGATGATGACAGTCAACGGAGATCTCAATTCCAACGGTTCGCTTGATATCATCGGTGCGGTCAACGGTAACATCAATGTTAAGGGTAAGCTTAACGTTACGGGAAGCATCGTAGGTAATTCACAGGCTGCAGAGATCTATGCACAGGATGCTACAATTGCCGGAGACGTAACCAGTACGGGAAGCGTTAAGGTCGGAAGCAACACGGTCATCCGAGGCAACATATATGCCACAAGCGCTGTTATCGCAGGTGCGGTTAAGGGTGATATCGATGTACACGGTCCCGTTATACTTGATGCAACGGCCATCGTAATGGGTGACATTAAGTCCAAGGCAGTACAGATCAATAACGGAGCAGCCATCGAGGGAAGATGTTCACAGTGCTATGCGGATGTGAGCCCTTCTAACTTCTTTAAGGATTGATCAAAGATAGGACAGATTAATGAAGAGAATTCTTTTGAAATTAAGCGGCGAAGCACTTGCGGGTGATAAGCGTACAGGCTTTGATGACGAAGTGATTAAAGGCGTAGCAAGACAGGTTAAGACCCTTGTTGATGACGGAGTTGAAGTTGGCGTTGTCATCGGCGGAGGCAATTTCTGGAGAGGCAGAAGTTCCGACAGTATAGACAGAACGAAGGCCGATCAGATCGGAATGCTTGCAACGGTCATGAACTGCATCTATGTATCCGAGATATTCCGCTCGGAGGGGATGATGACCAACATCCTTACACCTTTTGAGTGCGGTTCTTTTACGAAGCTGTTTTCTAAGGACAGAGCCAATAAGTACTTTGCAAAGGGACAGGTTGTGTTCTTTGCAGGCGGAACCGGACATCCGTACTTCTCTACGGATACGGGAGTCGTGCTTCGTGCCATAGAGGTGGATGCCGACGGAATACTTTTGGCCAAGGCTATAGACGGAGTATATGATTCGGATCCGAAGACCAATCCTTCGGCGAAGAGATACGACGAGATAAGCCTGGATGAAGTAATAGAGCAGAGACTTCAGGTTGTCGATCTTACGGCATCGATACTTGCAAGGGACAATAAGATGCCCATGTGGGTATTCGCTTTAAGCGATAAAGACAGCATAGTGAATGTACTTAAGGGAGAAGGCAGATTCACGAAGGTTACGATATAATACCCCGAACGGGGATAAGGGAGGTTATAAGACAATGGATGACAGAGTCAAGGTATATAACGACAAGATGCAGAAGGCTTATGATTATCTTTTGACTGATTATCAGACGATCAGAGCCGGAAGAGCCAATCCGCATGTTTTGGACAAGATCAAGGTTGATTACTACGGAACCCCCACACCTTTACAGCAGGTGGGCAACATTTCGGTTCCGGAGCCCCGCATGATTCAGATAGCACCGTGGGAGAAGAACCTTGTCAAGGACATCGAGAAGGCTATCTTAGCATCCGATATAGGTATCACACCTACCAACGACGGTGCGGTTATAAGACTTATCTTCCCGGAGCTTACCGAGGAGAGACGTAAGGAACTTTCGAAGGAAGTTAAGAAGAAGGGTGAGGATGCCAAGGTTGCAATCCGTAATATCCGTCGTGACGGTAATGATGCTTTTAAGAAGCTTGCCGGCGGTGAGATAAGTGAGGATGAGATCAAGGACCTTGAGGATTCGCTTCAGAAGATGACAGATAAGTTCATCAAGGATATTGATGCTGCTGTCGATGAGAAGACCAAGGATATAATGACAGTGTAATATACGTAAGAACTCATAGAGGGGCGGACAGGTATGACTTGTCGTGCACCTCTATGTTCTTTTATAGCAGAGAGATCGGATATGGATAATAAGTTAAACATTCCAAAGCATGTGGCAATAATCTTAGACGGCAACGGCCGTTGGGCCAAGAGCAAGGGTTTACCGCGTAATGCAGGACATGTACAGGGCGCAAGAGTCGTTGAAGACATGTGTGAGATTGTGTGGAACAAGGGCATCGAATACTTCACGGTATATGCTTTCTCCACCGAGAACTGGAGCAGACCGGATGATGAGGTTGCGGCGCTTATGAAGCTTTTGCGCAACTACATGGTCAATGCCAAGAAGCGCGCGAACAAGAACAACATGTGCGTAAGGGTCATAGGAGACAAGACGGGTCTTGATAAGGATCTTCAGGATTCGATTGCCGACCTTGAGCAGTCTACCGCAGGCAATACGGGCCTCCACTTCCAGATAGCCATAAATTACGGCGGACGTGATGAGATAGTAAGAGCGGTAAGAGGACTTGCATCAGATGCAAAAGAGGGGAAGATCGATCCTGCCGACATAGATGCAGCCATGCTTAATGACAGGCTTGATACCGGCGGACTTCCGGATCCCGACCTCTTGATCCGTACCTGTGGGGAGCAGAGGATATCCAATTTCTTATTATGGCAGCTTGCATATACGGAGTTTTATTTCTGTGATGCGGCATGGCCCGACTTTAACGAGGCCGAACTTGACAAGGCCATAGAAAGCTATAACAAAAGAGACAGAAAATACGGGGGATTAAAAAATGCTTAAGCGTATTATAAGCGGGGCGGTACTGATAGCAGTCATAACAGTACTCATAATTATCGGCAAGATCCCATTCGGAGCTTTCATGATGATAGCTTCGCTGGTATCGGTCTTTGAACTTTCAAGAGCCTGCAAGGTCCATGAAAGCGAGCCTTCCGGCAACACCGGCTATACCAATATAGCAGATCTTGGCGATGTCAATGCTGAGACCAAGGCAGGCAAGCCTAAGAAGATATACTGCAATCTGCTTGAGGCGGTCGCATATGTTACGACGGTAGGCTTATACGTACTTATCACATATTATGCGGGTCTTTTTTCAAAAAAGCCCGAAGCTGCAGACGGGCCGACCGGAGTTGTACTTAAAGGCCTGGCGACCAAATTCAGCACGGGTGATGCAATACTGGCACTTATCGTAGCCTTTATACTTGTAATCCTTGCGATATATGTATTCACATATCCCAAGTACAGCATTAGACAGGTAATGGCCATAATCTTTATCGTAGTATACTGTCCCTTAATGATATCCTTTATCTACAGAATAAGGGTTGAGGACGGCAATACGGTATACGGAATGATAATCGCTTTCCTTGTGATCATTACCGCATCGGGAAGTGACATGAGTGCTTACTTTGTAGGAGTTAACTTAGGCAAGCATAAGCTTGCACCGCTTTTAAGCCCTAAGAAGTCGGTTGAAGGTGCCATAGGCGGCGTGTTCGGAGCAGCTCTTCTTAATACTGTATTTGCTCTGGCACTCTGTGCTTTTGATGTGCTTGAATTAAGATATATATGGATATTTGCACTTATCGGAGCTGTGGGAAGTATCATCTCTCAGATAGGTGATCTGGCGGCTTCAGCCATCAAGAGAAGTTTTGACATCAAAGATTACGGCAACATCATACCGGGACACGGCGGAGCCATGGACAGACTTGACAGCATACTTGTTGTGGCACCGATCATCTACCTTATGATAGGACTGCTCGGATAAGAAGGACATAAGATGAAAAGGATTGGTATATTGGGTTCTACCGGTTCGATAGGTACCCAGACACTTGAGATAGCAAGGGAATATAAAGATGAGCTTGAGGTGGTCGCCCTGGCGGCACATCGCAATACGGAGCTTATAGAGAAGCAGGCGCGTGAGTTTTTGCCCAAGGTCGTATGTATGTATGACGAAGAGGCGGCAGCGGATTTAAAGGCAAGGTTGGCCGATCTTGACATACGTGTGCTTGCGGGTATGGACGGACTTACGGAACTTGCGGTTATGCCCGGGATGGATATGCTTGTAACGGCTATCGTGGGTATGATAGGCATTCGTCCGACGATCGCGGCGATTGAGGCGGGTAAGGATATTGCGCTTGCCAATAAGGAGACACTTGTGACAGCCGGTCATATCATTATGCCTTTGGCCAAGGCTAAGAATGTGGCGATTCTTCCGGTTGACAGCGAACACAGCGCGATCTTCCAATCGCTTCAGAGCAAGAGAGGATATGAGATAGGCGGCGATTCTTCGGATATAGACAAGATTCTGCTTACAGCATCCGGCGGACCGTTCAGAGGCAAGAGTGTTTCGGAACTCAGGGCGATGACGGTTAAGGAAGCGCTTAAGCATCCGAACTGGTCAATGGGACCGAAGATTACGGTTGATTCGGCTACCTTATGTAATAAGGGACTTGAGATAATTGAAGCCAAGTGGCTTTTTAACGTAGATCTGGACAGGATTGAGGTATTGATCCATCCCCAGTCGATTGTGCATTCGGGCGTTCAGTTTATAGATGGGGCTGTCGTGGCGGAACTCGGTATACCCGATATGAAGCTGCCGATTCAGTACGCGCTCTTTTACCCGGACAGGCATCCGATGCATGATAATCGTGTTGATTTATTCGCACTTAAAAGCCTTACATTTGAAAAGCCCGATGAAGAGACTTTCAGGGGACTTAAGATGGCCAAGGAGGCATGCCGTATCGGCGGTAATATGCCTACGGTATTTAATGCGGCCAATGAGAAGGCGGTTGCGCTTTTCCTTAATGAGAAGATCAGATTCCTTCGGATATATGAGATCATTGAGGAGTGCATGAAGGCGGTTAAGGTTATTAAAGAACCGACGCTTGAGGAGATCCTTGCAACAGAGCGGGAATGTTATGAAAGGATTGCAGGTTGGATACATTAGTGAGCATTTTGCTTTTTTTACTTGTTTTTTTCATCATAGTTGTCAGTCATGAGTTTGGACATTTCATAGTGGCAAAGGCAGGCGGTGTCAGGGTCATTGAATTTGCGATAGGCATGGGGCCTAAGCTTATAGGCTTTAAGAAGAACGGAACGAAATACGTCTTAAGGGCACTTCCGATAGGAGGTGCGTGTGTATACGATACCGGACTTGAAGAGGCGCTTGAAGAAGTGATGGCGGATGATAAGGCATCCGATGATGCAGTGGCCAAGTCTTCGGATAATGCCGATGATAAGGCGGGAGAGGATGCGGGATTCCTTGATGAGATGCAGGGAATCGCATATACCGAGGCACCGCTTTTAAGGCGTATAGGCATAGTGTTGGCCGGACCGGTATTTAACTTTATCGTGGCCTATCTTTTAGCGCTTATCGTTGTGTGGTATACGGGTTCTTCGAATGCGGAGATCACTTCGGTCATGGACGGATATCCCGCACAGGAAGCCGGACTTATGCCGGGTGATATCATCACGAAGATGAACGGAAGCCGCGTATATCTGGCTAACGAGATATATGTCAATACCTATACCAACAAAGAGCGTCCTTTAACGATTGAATACGAGAGGGACGGCAAGAAGTATACGACGACGATAATTCCCAAGTATAACGAAGAAAGCGGAAGATATCTCATGGGTCTTGACGGCTACGGAACGTATGTCAGCTGCAAGAACGCGAGCATATTCAAGTACGCATATTATGAAGAGAGATATGCCTTTGTGGGCACGTGGAAGTCACTCATCGCACTTTTATCCGGAAGAGGAAGCAAGGATGATGTGGCGGGTCCCGTGGGCATGGCACAGGCAATAGATGATGTGAAGGATGCTGCGGCTCCGTACGGACCGTGGGTGGTTCTGCTTAATATGTTTAATATAGCGATGCTTTTAAGCGTGAACCTCGGAATACTTAATCTTTTGCCGCTTCCGGCAATCGACGGAGGAAAGCTTTTGTTCTTATTTGTCGAGGGCTTAAGGGGTAAGCCCATACCGCCGGAGAAAGAGGGTATAGTACATCTTGTCGGTTTCGCACTTTTGGCGATACTGGCAATTGTAGTCATGTATAACGATATATTACGAATCATCGCTTCGTAGGTTCTTATGGGATTGGAGGGTTACTTATAATGGCAAGGCGTTATGACGTTACGGCAATAGGAGAACTGCTGGTGGATTTCACCGACAGCGGGGTGAGCGAACAGGGCATTATGCTTCTTGAAGCCAATCCCGGAGGAGCACCGTGCAATGTGCTTGCAATGCTTAATAATCTGGACTTCAAGACCGCTTTTATAGGCAAGGTCGGTGATGACATGTTCGGACGCATGCTTAAGAAGAATGCGGAAGAAGCCGGTATAGACGTTAAGGGACTGATACTTGATCCCGCATACAATACGACGCTTGCTTTTGTAAGCAAAAGACCCGACGGAGACAGGGACTTTGCATTCTACCGTAAAGAAGGCGCGGATCTTATGATCACACCCGATGAAGTCAACGAGGATATCATTCGTGAATCCAAGGTGCTTCATTTCGGTTCGCTTTCGATGTCGGGAGACATTGCTTTTGAAGCTACGAAGAAGGCTGTTGCGATTGCCAAAGATGCCGGATGTATGATAAGCTTCGACCCCAATTACAGAGCTCCTTTGTGGGAGAGTGAAGATCTTGCCAAAGAGAGAATCAGATGGGGACTTACACATTGTGATGTGCTTAAGATATCCGATGAAGAGATAGAACTCATAACCGGACTTAAAGATTATGAGGCCGGAGCCAAGGTCATCAAAAATCAGTATGATATACCGATGGTATTTGCGACGTTCGGCACGGACGGAAGCATGGCGCTTATCGGAAGTAAGAACATTAAGATCCCCGCATTTTTAAATAAAAAGACAATAGAGACGACCGGCGCCGGAGATACGTTCTGTGCGTGTGCGCTTGGCTATATACTTCGTATGGCCGGTGTGGCCGATGCGGTGGCAGCAGGCATAGGCGGCATGGTCGGATATACCAGAGAATGGGATAAGGCCCTTGCGCTTGTTGAGATGGATGAAGTCCATATAAGCGATCTGCTGACGTATTCCAATGCGGCGGCTTCGATAATTACGACAAGGAAGGGTGCGATGATGTCAATGCCCACAAGAGACGAGATCACGGTATTCATCATCAACCATCTTGAATAGGAACAGAGAATGAAGATCAGATTATTACCGGAATATCCTTATCTGTATGAGGCGCATCTGCATACGAACACGGGAAGCGCCTGCGGCAACAATACGGGTGCCGAGATGATGAAAGCATGTAAGGAGTACGGATATACCGGTGCATTTGTAACGGATCATAACTGGGGCGGCAATACAGCGATAGACAGAAGTCTGCCCTGGGAAGAGTGGATGAGAAGATACGCCGAAGGATATTATGATGCGAAGCGTTTCGGTGATGAGAATAATATGGATGTCTTCTTCGGAATGGAGACCGGATTTAAAGGCACGGAATTTTTGATATACGGACTGACTCCGGAGTGGTTTGTCGCTCATCCTGAGTTTAAGACGGCAACGATAGAACAGCAGCTTGAGATCGTGCATTCGGGCGGAGGTATCGTGTCGCAGGCACATCCATACAGGGTTGAAGACTATATACCGGAGGTAAGACTCTTTCCCGAATACGCGGATGCCATAGAGACTGCGAATGCGACCCATTCATCCGTATACAGCAAGGCACACAACGACCCTTCGTGGGATGATCTGGCAAGGGAACTTGCTGCTAAATATGACAAGCGTGTCACCGCGGGCTCCGATGTACATTCCGTGAATATGCTTGGTGGCGGAATGGCATTTAGACACAGGCTTGCTTCTGCTGCAGAGTTCTGTGCAGCAGTACTTAACGATGAAGATTATATTCTTTCCGACGGCCGTTATTGGCGTAAGAAGTCGGGAGAGATTATTGAGGAGATATATTAGACTTGAAGAGAATTTTATCGATTACAATATCGGTTTTGATACTTGCTTTTATGACAGCCTGTGGTAACAATACGCGGGCTGTATCAGAATCCGAAGAAACAAAAGTGATGGCAGAAGAGCCTGTAAGTGTAATAGAGGAGGCGGATGCCGTTAAGGAAGGTGCTGCTTCGGAGGCTTCTGTTAAGGCAAGTGAAGAAGATACAGAAGAGTCCGGCATGGAAGAAAGTGAGGAAGAGGATATGGCAACACCTGCAAAACTTTTGTATCAGGGACATGCAAGCATAAGGATTACGACTGCCGAAGGAAAGGTCATCTATGTGGATCCTTTCATGGGCGAGGGATATAATCTGCCCGCTGATTTGATTCTTATGACTCACGGACATTATGACCACACACAGACGGATCTTATTCAGTCAAAGAATCCGGACTGTGAGACCATAAAGTGGACTAAGGCCTTAGAGGGTGGTAAGCATCAGACATTTGATTTTGGTTATGTCAAAGTCGAGGCTGTAGAGGCCGGCTATAACAAGAACCATAATGTTAAGGATTGTGTCGGTTACATACTCACATTCTCAGATGGTGCGACTCTGTATCTTTCGGGTGATACATCGACCACGCCTCAGATGAGTGAGCTTGCCGACAGGAATTTAGACTACGCATTTTTCTGCTGCGACGGAGTCTACAACATGGATATGAACGAGGCCATAGAGTGTGCAAAGACCGTAGGGGCAAAGCACAACATACCTTATCACATGGTGCCTTCTTCAAATTCCAACGGCTTTGACCTTAAGGTAGCGGAAAGCTTTGATGTGCCGGGCAAGATGGTTGTCGCTGCCGGCGAAGAGATAGAGCTTAAATAACAGGGGGTACGTTGTATGGATAAATCTAAAGTATATTTCACAGACTTCAGAACGGTATTGGGAGTGAGTCTTCCTTCAAAACTGCAGAAGCTTATTAAGCTTGCCGGAATCGGTAATATCGACATGGACGGCAAGTTTGTTGCAATCAAGATGCATTTCGGAGAGCTTGGCAATCTGGCTTATTTAAGGCCCAATTATGCAAAGGCTGTTGCGGATGTTATCAAAGAAGGGGGCGGGCTGCCTTTCCTTACGGATTGCAATACTTTATATCCGGGCAGCAGGAAGCATGCACTTGAGCATTTGGACTGTGCCAATATCAACGGATTTAATACGGTAACGACAGGATGTCAGATTATCATAGCCGACGGTTTAAGAGGTACGGATGATATCTTAGTGCCGGTTCCGAACGGTGAATACTGTAAGGAGGCATACATAGGCCGTGCGGTCATGGATGCCGATATATTTATCTCTCTTAATCATTTCAAGGGTCATGAGCAGGCAGGATTCGGCGGCGCGATCAAGAACATCGGAATGGGCTGCGGAAGCCGTGCGGGTAAGATGCAGCAGCATAACAGCGGGCATCCTCATGTAATAACCGATTTGTGTAAGGGATGCAGAAGATGCGCGAAGGAATGCGGATCAGATGCGATAGTATATGAAGGCAACAAGGCTTACATCGACCCTGAGAAGTGTAAGGGCTGCGGTCGATGCATAGGCGCCTGTGCATTTGATGCAATTGAGAATGATAACTGGGATGCACCTGCAATGCTCGGAAGAAAGATGGCGGAATATACCGCAGCGGTAGTAAGCAGAAGACCGCATTTCCATATAAGTCTTATTACGGATGTATCACCCAACTGTGACTGCCACGGTGAGAACGATGCGCCTATTCTTCCTGATATAGGAATGCTGGCTTCATTCGATCCCGTTGCGCTTGATCAGGCGTGCGTGGATTTGTGTCAGAAGGCTGAGCCCATACGTAACAGCCAGCTCGGTGATAACATGGCAAGCGAACACTTCCATGACCACGGTGATGTATGGCATAACAGCAATCCAAACGTTTCATGGGCAGAGACACTTGAGCATGCCGAGAAGATCGGAATCGGTACAAGAGAGTATGAGCTTGTGACCATGAAATAAAGGTTTAAACAGCAAAACAGCCGTCTGCGTGACGGCTGTTTTGTGTTATGTCATATGATTAATCGGGCTCCACGCGGAAGATGATTGCTTCCTCGGGAGGTATCGGCTTACTGAAGTAGAATCCCTGTATTGCGTCTGCACCGAAGTCCTTTAAGCGTTCATACTGTCTCTTGTACTCGACACCTTCGACAATCATTTTCTTGCCGAGATCGTGTACCAGACGAATCACGTTGTCTATGAAGCTGTCCTTGCCTTCGACAAGGTAATTGTCAACAAGTGACTTGTCAAGTTTGATGATATCGACAGGAATATAGGTTAGGTATCCGAGTGAAGAATAGCCGGTTCCGAAATCGTCCATCAAAAGCTTTATTCCAAGTAATCTGAATCTGTCAAAGAGAGCATTGGCATGCGCGGTCTTATCAAGGAAGACGCTCTCTGTAATCTCCATCTCAATTAATGATGCCGGAACATCATAGTCCTTAAGAGTCTTCTCAAGGAAGTCTATATATCCCGAATCACTTATCTGATTGCTTGAGAAATTGACGGATACGGGATGAAGCGGAAGCCCTTCCTTTTTCCAGGCGGCAATCTGCTTAATAACAAGTTCGGTCGTGATTCTTCCGATACGCCAGATCCATCCGTTCTTCTCGGCTATAGGTATGAACCTGCCGGGACCTATATCCGGATCCTTCATACGTACAAGTGCCTCAAATCCGCTTATCTCTTCCGTGGTTGAATCAATCTGCGGCTGATATAGAATGTAGAATTCATTATTCTCAATGGAGTTTTTGATCTTCTCAACTATCTCTTTTTCTTCTCGTACCTTAGACTTAAGATCTTCGGAATAGAGGAAGATTTCATTCTTCTCACCAAGCTTGGCTTCGTTGACTGCAGCCTCTGCATTGAATATATTCTCCTCAACATCGGCTATACCGTCCGAATGAGATATACCGATACTTACATTCATCGTCAGATTATTATGCCCGATATGCATGGGTTCCGTGAATGCATCCTGAATGGCTTTCACGATTCTGCTGTCGGGATATACGATGCGATCCGGTATTAAGAAAAGGAACACATCTCCGCCGTGACGAACTATCTGAACTCCGTGAGGCTCGACTGTGGATCTTAATCTTTCGGCGAGCAGCTTAAGGAACTTATCCGAAGTCGCATGTCCGTATGTGGCATTGATCGTCTTGAACCCGGAGATATCCGCAATAACAACGGAAAACTCGGTCGTCTCACTCATTATATCCGTTAACAGAGAGACGGCACTTTTACGGTTCCATATCTCAAGAAGATCATCGTGCGTCGCCTGATAGAGGAGTCGTTCTTTCTCATCCTCAACTTCCTTCTTAAGGTAGTATACACAGTTGTCACGATGATTGAATCCGTTGTGTATGGCACAGGCCATATCATAACAGGTATCGTATCCGCAGGATGAGCAGTTGATCTTGCGCGACTCATCATCATCCTTACGCATGGAACGATATATCCTGTCAAGTTCTTTGGTATTCGGAATCGTATATCGGCACTTCTCTGAACGGTCCGTATATTCTCTTAAATAATCGGACAGATTAAGATCTTCAAACTGCTTATTAAGACGCTCAAGGCGCGCTGCGGGCGAAAGATTCTTAGACCACGCACCGTCTTCTTCAGTCTTGACTCCTTCACGGATGTTAAGAAGATTAATAAGTGCCTTGTCACCTTCCGAGCGTTCAGTCTCAACTGCCGTACCGCAGATGCAGCCGTTCTCACAGTTAAGCGCATCATAAAACAGGAAGGGATTCTCACCGTTTGCAATGGAATGAGAATTCTCACGCAGATATGCATAAAGGCGCTTCTCACCGCCGATTTCGCGAATAAACGCTTCATCCCCGACAAGCCACCTGACATTCTCCATCAGGCCGCCGGGAGTGGGATAGTAAGAACCCAGGCCGTACTCGACTTCATCGGTTGCAGGCTCAGCGCTTAAATTATTGTCTTTAATATAATTCATCAGATGGGCAAAAGTCACATTGTATGAGACCAGCCCGTGATTGTCCGGATCGTCAATCTCAAGCTTCTTAGCTATACAGGGACTTATGAAGGCAAGACGGTCGGTTATGCCCATCTTGTCTTTTGCGTATGTGGCCGCGCACATAAGCGGACTCTGTACGGGGAAAAGCCTGGGAATCAGTTCGGGATGATACTTTTCGATATATGAAACAACGGCCGGACACGGCTGAGATATGCCACCCTTAAAGCCGTATTGCTTAATGTAGTTGATATAGCCCCATGTAGTGATATCAGCACCGAAGGCAACATTGATCATGCGCTTAACTCCGAGAGACTTAAGCACACCGAGTACTGTTCCGTATTCTTCGGGATAATTGGCTCTGAAAGCGGGAGCGATAAGAATTGAGATATTCTCACCCTTACTGAGATCATCAAAGAAAGCTTTTGTATCGTCGGCAAATTCCCTTGCCTTATGCTCGCAGGCATCAAAACACGCGCCGCATGCTATGCAACGCTCAGGATCCACTACGATTCTTGAATTGCCTGACTCATCCGCTTCCGTGGAAACACAGGCACCGATACAACTGCAGGTGGCAATACACTTATTACAACCGACACAGTTGTCATTGGTAAAGACAAGGCCCCTTTTTTGTTTAACAGATAAAAAGCGTTCTTTCTCGGTCATTTCACTCCCCTGTAAACCGATGGACTACAAATAAAAATATACCACATTGCGCTGTTATTGGCAATTATTGCGGCTGTTAAGGCACCTGTATGAATCAACTATTTTCTTGTTATGTAGGATGGCGAATGATAAAATAGATCAGGCTGGGATATCTTATTGTGGATGAGAAAGGAGCAATCTTAGGATGAAAGAGTTTTACATAGACAGTGACGGCATTAAGCTGCACGCGAAGCTGGATGTGCCGGAGGGCATGGAGAAGGGACCGTTGTGTATCCTCATACACGGCTTTACCGGACATATGGAGGAGGATCATCTGCTTGCGGTTACGAAGGCCATGAATGAGGCAGGTGTGATGGTGCTTCGTGTGGAGATGTACGGACACGGCGAAAGCGGCGGAGAATTTAAAGAGCACACTTTATATAAGTGGGTATCGAATGCGCTCTCTGTTGTTAAGTATGCCAAGTCTCTTGATAATGTGACCGATCTGTATCTGTGCGGACACTCACAGGGCGGATTGCTTACTATGCTTGTCGGCGGAATGTGTGCCGATGACTTTAAAGCAATCATTCCTTTATCACCTGCATGGATGATTCCCGAGATATGCAGGGAAGGTGAGATACTCGGAACAAAATTCGATCCGAAGCACATTCCCGAGATAGTCAAGTCTACCGATGACTGGACACTCGGCGGAGATTATATCCGCGTTGCGCAGACCATTCATGTTGAGGATGAGATTGCAAGATACGAAGGTCCCGTGCTTATCGTTCACGGAGTCAATGATGAAGTGGTGCCTTATATGTATGCGGAGAAGGCCGATAAGTTATATAAGAACTGTAAGCTTGTCGGAATAGGAGGAGCAGACCATTGCTTTATAGGTCAGGAAGATGAACTGGCTGCTGTGGTTAAAGAGTTTTTTATGTAAGATTTTTTGAATAAAAAATTTTTTTAAAATACCCCTTGACATATTTGTCCGGGGGTATTATATTTGTCTCAACAGGAAAACATACAATCCCTACCGAGATAGTAGGACATAGCAGAGGGCAAATTGCAACAGCCTATAAAACGGGTTGCGCTAAGAACAGGAGGAAAAAATTATGAGCGATTACAGATTTGAGACATTACAGTTACACGTCGGACAGGAAGAAGCGGACCCGGCTACAGATGCAAGAGCGGTTCCGATATATCAGACCACATCATATGTGTTCCAGAACAGCAAGCATGCTGCAGACCGTTTCGGTCTGGCTGATGCCGGCAATATCTACGGAAGACTTACCAATTCGACACAGGATGTTCTTGAGAAGAGAATAGCTGCATTGGAGGGCGGAAGCGCAGCACTGGCACTTGCTTCAGGAGCAGCGGCTATAACATATACGATTGAGGCACTAGCAGCCAACGGCGGCCACATCGTAGCACAGAAGACCATATACGGCGGCAGCTACAACCTTTTGGCACATACGCTTCCCCAGTACGGTATAAGCACAACATTTGTCAATGCACATGATCTTGCGGAAGTTGAGGCAGCAATCAAGGATGATACAAGAGCTGTCTATCTTGAGACACTCGGCAATCCCAACAGTGATATCCCGGATATAGATGCCATAGCAGATATTGCACACAAGCACGGTTTACCTCTCGTTGTGGACAATACATTCGGCACACCTTATCTTTTCCGTCCGATTGAGCACGGTGCTGACATAGTTGTTCATTCAGCTACAAAGTTCATAGGCGGACACGGTACTACCTT
>JAFYBE010000015.1 GCA_017540355.1 Lachnospiraceae bacterium
GAGTTCATGAACGATATGGCAGCACCTCTTAAGGCATGCTTCGATGCATACGGATATACAACATATCCTCAGTTCATCGGTTCTGTAGTAGAGACAAACGGACCTTGGTTCCCGATGTACTCTTACTCTAACAACTTCACAACAGAGACACCCGGTGGTGTAGCTTGGGCGAAGATGGGTGAGTGCAAGCATGAGAATCTTCCTAAGGTCGTAATGGCTAAGGACTTCGATAAGGGTTGGGAAGATTACATGGCAGCATACAAAGCATGTAAGCCTGAGGACTTCCTCGCCGAGATGCAGGAGATTCTTGATACATTCAAGTAAGATATAATCTTACTGATATTTAAGTAACAGATAAAGGCAGCAACTGCGCGACAAACAATGTTGCTGCCTTTTTTCTGAAAAAAAGTACACAGATAAGTACACAGGAGTTAACGGATATGGCCCGAAATGAGAAAAAAGAGAAAAAAGGTACACAGATAACCTTAAAAGAGATCAAAAGGCAGTGGTTTCTGATGTTAGTAGCTGCCGTTGTGGTTATCTACGGTATTATATTCTATTACTGGCCTTTAACGGGCTGGATCATGGCTTTCGAACAGTATAAGCCGAAGACAGGACTTCTTCATTCGAAGTTCATCGGACTTGATAAGTTCAGATTCCTCTTTGAGGATGATGTCTTTGTCAAGACAATAAGAAATACATTTGCGATGGGTGTTATCAACCTCGTCACGACAACAATAATGGCAGTGCTTTTTGCCATAATACTTAACGAAGTAAGAAGAGCATGGGTTAAGAAGCCTATACAGACTATTTCTTACCTGCCCCACTTCTTATCATGGATCGTTGTTACATCGATCTTACACGTATCATTATCACCTACGGGTATCATTAATGATTTATTACTCAGATTTGGATTTATTAAGCAGGCAATCAACTTCTTTGCATTCCCTAAATACTTCTGGCCGATAGTTGCTTTCGCAAACTGTTGGAAAGAGACAGGATGGAATGCCATCATCTATCTTGCAGCCATCACTGCTATTGATCCGGCGCTTTATGAAGCCGCTTCCATCGATGGTGCAGACAGATTACAGAAGATAAGATATATCACATTCCCCGGAATTAAGCCCACCTTCCTTATTCTTCTTCTTATGAATGTAGGTAATGTGCTTAATGCGGGATTCGAAGTACAGTACTTACTCGGTAACGGTCTTGTTCAGTCGGTATCACAGACAATTGATATCTATGTTCTTAAGTGGGGTATTTCACAGAATGACTTCTCACTTGGTACAGCAGCAGGACTGTTTAAGAGTGCGGTTAGTATAGCGATCATCGTTATAGCGAACTCCATTGCTAAGCGATACAGCGAGCAGAGATTATTCTAGGAGGGTATGGCGATGAATCAGAAAGAATACAGAGTTAGTAAACCGATCAGTGACGTCATATTTGAGATTGTAGTCGTTATATTCCTTACCACATTCGTTATTGTTACATTATATCCCGTTATCAATACGGTTGCATTGTCATTCAATGACGGTATCGATGCGGTAAGAGGCGGAATATACTTATGGCCCAGAAAGCTCTCTATGAAGAACTACAAGACGGTATTCGCGATGCAGAATATCTGGGTGGGAGCCAAGGTAACAGTAGCAAGAACAGTTTTAGCCACACTTACATCATTATTTGCCAATGCATTGCTTGCATTCGTAGTAAGCCGTAAGAGATTCTTATTTAAGTCACAGTTATCATTATTCTGGGTAATAACGATGTACGTTAACGGCGGTATGATCCCCGTATTCCTCTTATATAAGAACTTGGGTCTTACGGGAACATTCCACGTATACTGGGTACCCGGTATGATCTCGGCATTTAACATGCTGGTTATGAGAACATACATGGAAGGTATTCCTGAGTCACTTGAAGAATCCGCACAGCTTGACGGAGCAGGATATTTCACCATATTTAAGGATATCATTTCACCTTTATGTAAGCCCGTGTATGCGACGATAGCACTCTTCATTGCGGTATGGCAGTGGAACTCATGGTTTGATGCAATGCTTTATAACCGTATGAAGACAGAATATACGACACTTCAGTACGAGTTGATGAAGCTGCTTTCATCGGTTATGCAGCAGAGTGGTAGTGCCGAGAATGCGAAGAACGGTGCAGCAACCATCACACCTATCACGATCCGTTCGGCGGTTACGGTGGCTACGATGCTTCCCATCATATGCCTCTATCCTTTCTTACAGAGGTATTTCGTAACCGGTCTTACAATCGGTGGTGTCAAAGAATAATACTTAAGCGTCCGGCACCTGCCGGACGCTTTTTTAATGACGAGGAAAAACTATGCTTAGAGAGACAACGACAAAATACGGCAAGGTCCGCGGAATAGAAGCGGCGGATCCGAGAATCACGGCATTTAAGGGTATCCCTTTTGCGGCACCGCCCGTGGGTGAGAACAGATGGAGAGCGCCTAAAGAACCCGCGGCATGGGAGGGAGTCAGGGAATGTTTCAGATTCGCTCCGATATCCATTCAGGATACTCCGGGACTCGGCGATGATATCTATTGCAGGGAATGGCATGTCGATCCCGAAATTGAGATGAGCGAGGACTGCCTTTATCTTAACGTGTGGACACCGGCCAAGAGAGCAGATGAGAAACTTCCCGTAGTCGTATGGTTTTTCGGCGGTGCACTTCAGTGGGGCTATCCTTCCGAAATGGAATTTGACGGAGAGAGGGTGGCCAGACGCGGCATAGTCTTTGTATCCGTCAATTACAGACTCGCAGCAATGGGCTTTTTGACGCATCCTGACCTTATAAGGGATCAGAGGGATGAATGTGCCAACTTCGGTTTGCTTGACCAGCAGGCAGGCCTTAAGTGGGTTAAAGAGAACATAGCCGCATTCGGCGGAGATCCTGACAATGTAACGATAGCAGGACAGTCGGCAGGAGCGGGAAGCGTGCTTTCTCATATAGCCAATCCGAACAATAAGGGCTTATTTAACAGGGGAATCGTACAGAGCGGAATCGTTCGCATGAGTAACGGCATATCTCCCTTTAAACCTGTTGAACTTGACGTTGCGGCTAAAAAGGGCGAGGACTTCTTTAAGGTATTAGGTGTTAAGACAATCAAAGAGGCCAGAGAACTTGATGCGATGTATATAAGGGATAAGTATGCCGAATACTGCGGTAATGACTTCTCGCCTCAGGGCATGCTTATAAGATTTACGACTGTCCTTGATGACAGATTCTGCTATAATGATCCTTATGAGGCAATTCTTTCGGGTAATTGCATCAATGTGCCCATGATGGCGGGCAATACCGTGGATGAATTCCTTATTATGTCGGATGATAGGGACCCCGTTACGGGCAGGCTTTTAGGCCCTCTTGAGAACGCGATCAAGGATCTTGCGGTCGGCAGAACGGCCAATGGAATCAAGGAGCCGCTTTATTACTATAAGCTTGATGCGGACATCCCGGGAGATGATAAGCCCGGTAACTTCCATTCGGTAGACCTTTGGTTTTTCTTGGAGACACTGGCCAAGTGCTCAAGGCCTTTTGTCGGTAAGCATTACGACCTTGCGAGAATCATGTGCAACTACTGGTGTAACTTCGTTAAGACCGGAGACCCGAACGGCAATGACGCCGACGGAAGCAGGATGCCCGAGTGGATGCCTTATGATAAGGACGATAAGTTTGAGATGATATTCAGATAGGATATTTACAGGAGACTATTTATGAGTGAAAAAAAGCAGGCCTTTAACCCTTATCTCCCTTCATGGGAATATATCCCCGACGGCGAACCGTACGTGTTCGGTGACAGGGTATATGTGTACGGATCGCATGATTTTTACAACGGACATGCATTCTGTCTGGGTGACTATGTGTGCTATTCGGCACCGGTTGATGATCTTGGCGACTGGAGATATGAGGGCGTTATATATGAAAGGACACAGGATCCTTTGAATGAGCGCAACAACATGTGTCTCTATGCACCCGATGTGACGGTCGGACCGGACGGCAGATATTATCTTTACTACGTGCTTGACAGAGTATGCGTGGTATCCGTTGCTGTATGTGATGAGCCTGCGGGTAAGTATGAGTTTTACGGTTATGTGCATTATGAGGACGGCACGAAGTTGGGAGAGAGAGAGGGTGATGAGCCTCAGTTTGATCCGGGCGTGCTTACCGAAGGTGATGTGACCTATCTGTATACCGGCTTCTGCGGAAGAGGAGACAAGTCAAGACACGGAAGCATGTGTACAGTGCTTGATAAGGATATGCTTACGATAATCAAGCCTCCGGTGTTCGTCGCGCCGGGCGTTGAATATGCAGACGGAACGGATTTTGAGGGGCATGCTTTTTTTGAAGCACCGTCCATGAGAAAGGTAAAAGATAAGTACTGCTTCATCTATTCATCGACGCTTATGCATGAGCTCTGCTACGCCGTGAGCGATAAGCCGGATGGCGGATTTAAGTACGGCGGATGTATAGTCAGCAATACGGATATAGGAATAGACAGTTACAAGGCTTCCGACAGGGCTGTGGCTTACGGTGGCAATAATCACGGAAGCATAGTCAGGATTAAGGATGACTGGTATATTTTCTATCACAGGCAGACCAACGGAACGTGGTTTTCAAGGCAGGGCTGCGCTGAGAAGATTAAGATTGAGGACGGCTGTAAGATAGCGCAGGTACCGATGAGTTCGTGCGGACTTAACGGAGGACCGCTTGTTACTCCCGGTGAGTATCCTGCATATATTGCCTGCAATCTTTTCTCTCCCGAGATGGAGACTTATGTGGATGAGAAGCAGCCGCGCATCATGCAGGAAGGTAAGGATGGAGATGAGAATCCCGGATATATCTTCGGACTCGGAGATAAGGCTACGGCCGGATTTAAGAGCTTTGACTGCAGGGGAATCAATACCGTTGTGATAAAAGCCAGGGGCTATATCAACGGATGGTTTGAGATAAGAGATAAGATAGACGGACCGGTTCTCGGCAAGTCTGAGAGAGTGGATCATTCGACCGTATGGGAAGATTATAAGATTAAGGTTGATCTGCCTGACGGCATACATGACATATATGTCACATATGTATCCGGTGTCGGCGGCAACAAGGCCATGGTAGGAGCGATTGCACTTCTGTCGGAATAAGTACGGATTAATTACGCTTTTGTTATGCATTGCAGTAATACGCAAATTGCGGTAAAATATTTCTTAACAGGGCATGAGCCTGTATTGGGTTAGGGACAGTTAAGGAGGTACTTATGGAGTTTATTACCAAGTTTTTTGGCAAGGTCGATGTTGCTGATGATAAGATAATCAATTTCCCTGAAGGAATACTCGGTTTTCCGGATCTTAAGAAGTTCGCTTTGATGTTTGACAGCGAGAAGAGTTCTCCTACGGGACTTAACTTTATGGCATCGCTTGATGAGCCTGCATTCATGATGCCCGTTGTTACGGCAGTTGCGGTTAAGCCCGATTACTCACCGAAGATTACGGCAGAAGTTGAGAAGGCAATAGGACCCCTTACGGAAGATAATGTTTTGGTACTTGTTACTATGACGATTCCCGAGGACATTACGGGTATGACGGTTAATCTTAACGCACCCATAATCATCAATACCGAGTCCAACAAGGCTATCCAGTCTATGGTTGAGAACGAGGGTTATGATGTTAAGTATCCTATCTATGAGTTCTTAAAGAGCAATCAGTAGGCTGCGGGCGTAAGTAAAACGCAGATAGAATAAGAGTTAAACGGACGGCATCAGGCCGTCCGTTTTTTAATTTGAGAATCATTCCCAAATCTATTGACAAAATAATCCGAGGTGGATATAATTGAGAACGGTTATCAAATTAATAATCGGAAAGAGGGTAAGTCATGAAAAAATTAGCAGCACTGACATTAACATTTATTCTTGCAATATGCAGCCTTACGGCATGCGGAAGCAGGGCGGGAGCGGATGGTTCGGCACAAAACGCAGGTGTATCAGGGGATAAGATACAGGTAGTAACGACCATTTTTCCGGAATACGACTGGGTAATGTCAATCTTAGGAGACAGAGCGGATAAGGCGGAAGTAACGATGCTTCTTGACAATGGCGTCGATCTTCACAGCTATCAGCCCACGGCACAGGACATACTTAAGATCTCGACATGCGATATTTTCATATATGTCGGCGGAGAGTCGGACGGCTGGGTAGATGATGCGCTTAAGGAAGCAGTCAATAAGGATATGCAGGTCATTAACCTTTTGGAAGTTTTGGGAGATAAGGTCAAGGAAGAGGAAGTAGTTGAAGGCATGCAGGGAGAAGAGGAAGAAGAGCATGAGCATGAACATGAAGACGGAGATGAAGATGAAGAGGCACACGAACATGAAGAGGTTGAGTACGACGAGCATGTCTGGCTCTCCCTCAAAAACGCGCAGGTGCTTTGTGATAAGATTGCGGACGCGTTAGCAGCGGTTGATGCCGAGGGCGCTGATGTATATAAGAAGAATGCGACGGATTATGATGACAAGCTGGCGGCACTTGATGCAGAGTATAAGGCAGTTGTTGATGCGGCATCGGTTAAGACCGTACTGTTCGGAGACAGGTTCCCCTTCCGTTATTTGACGGATGATTACGGTTTAAGCTACTATGCGGCTTTTGTAGGCTGCTCGGCTGAGACGGAAGCAAGCTTTGAGACGGTCATCTTCCTGGCGGATAAGACGGATGAACTTAATCTTCCCGCAATCATGACGATAGAGGGAAGCGATCAGAGAATAGCGCAGACCGTACGTGACAATACCACGGGCAAGGATCAGAAGATATTAACACTTGATTCGCTGCAGTCAACAACAAGCGATGATGTTAAGGCCGGTAAGACATATCTTACGGTTATGACAGACAATCTCACTGTTTTAAAAGAAGCCCTGAATTCTTGACAATTGCCTCAAAAGATATATAATTGAGAAAGATTATCATATTCAATAATCCGGAGGCGATAACGACAGGATGAGAAGAAGCGGCAGAAAGAATATATGCATAATTGCGGTGATTATAATGGCACTGGCAACCCAGCCGATGATGGCGGGTTGCGGAAGCGGTGCCGGGGATAAGTCGGATTCCGTATCCGGCGCAAGGAATTCCGGTAACGGCAATTCGGTCGATGATGTATTGCAGCAGAGGATAGATGAAGCCGATAATTCACAGGCTGAAGGCGATAAAAGTGCTGATGCCGGTAAGACTGATGTTTCGGGTGATCCGAGGCAGAGCGGTGTAAGCGCGAATGCACCCACTCCAGATCCTTTCGATGATTCTGAAGCTGTATTAAGCAAGACCGAAGGCATTGATGTCGATCTTACGATTTTATCAAGCACCGTGGTATACTCCGAAGTCTACAATATGATGTATCTTCCCGAAGAATATATCGGCAAGACGATCAAGATGAGAGGTATGTTTTCGTCATATCACGACGAGGCGACGGATAAGTACTATTATGCCTGCATCATTCAGGACGCGACGGCCTGCTGCGCACAGGGAATAGAATTTGAACTTGAAGGTGAGCATTCCCCCGATGAATATCCCGAAGAGGGAGAAGAAGTTACGGTTGAGGGAGTGTTTGATACATATGTTGAAGGTGAGTATACATACTGCACGTTAAGGAATGCGCATTTCGCGTAAGAATCGGAGGATGGTATGAGTACACGATCCAATTACAAGACCAAGCAGAAAGAGATTTTGGTGGAATATCTTAAGAGTACGCCCGGGGTGCATATCACTGCGGGCGATGTCTGTGAGCACTTTAAAAGCAAGGGTTCGTCGATTGGCCAGGCGACGGTTTACCGTCAGCTTGAGCGCCTTGTGGATGAAGGTATTCTGGGTAAGTATATCATTGACGGAATCACTCCCGCATGTTTTGAATACATAGGTCATGATTCGCATGCGGATGAGAAGATGTGTTTCCACTGCAAGTGTGAAAAATGCGGGAAGCTGATCCACATGCACTGTGAGGAATTAGAGGGAATAGGCGAACACCTATATGAGCATCACGGATTTACGCTTAATCCGATGAGAACGGTTTTTTACGGAGTGTGTGATGATTGTGCGGCACTGAACGGATGATGATTTTGCGGCACATATGGGAAGCGATTAGAGATTGAGCAGGTAATTATGAGCTATATTACTGTTAAGGATTTAAGCGTCGGATACGACGGCGTGGCGGTTGAGAAGAATATTAATTTCACAGTGGAGAAGGGCAATTACTTATGCATAGTCGGAGAGAACGGTTCGGGCAAGACTACTCTTATGAAGACTCTGCTTGGATTAAGGTCGCCCTTAAGCGGACAGATAGAGTACGGTGACGGTCTTAAGAAGAACGAGATGGGCTACCTTCCGCAGCAGACGGTTGTACAGAAGGATTTCCCGGCGTCCGTCAAAGAGATCGTTATGTCGGGATTTGAAGGAAGTGCAGGACTCCGTCCTTTTTACACGAAGGCGGAGAAGGAAGAGGCTGCAGCCAATATGGAGCGTATGGGTATAAGCGATCTGGCCGGACGTTTCTATCGTGAGTTATCGGGCGGACAGCAGCAAAGAGTGTTGCTTGCAAGGGCGCTTTGTGCGACAAAGAAGATCCTGCTTTTGGATGAGCCGGTATCGGGACTTGATCCGCTTGTTACGGCACAGATGTATGAACTTATCGCGGGACTTAATAAGGACGGCGTGACGATAATAATGATTTCGCATGATATAGAAGCGGCTGTTAAGTATGCTTCTCATATCCTGCATATAGGAAGCGACATATTCTTCGGAAGTAAGAACGAATATCTTAAAAGTTCAGCTGCCAAGGGCTTTCTGGCTACGGAAAAAGGAGGGGAGAACTGATGCTTTTTGAAAAACTCGCATTATACATGCAATATCCCTTCGTAAGATATGCGCTTATAGTGGGCGTACTCATTGCACTCTGCTCGTCGCTTTTAGGCGTGACGCTTGTGCTTAAGAGATTCTCTTTTATCGGAGACGGTTTGTCGCACGTGGCATTCGGAGCTATGGCGGTGGCAACGGTTGCGGGTCTTAGCAATGACATGTTGATCATCATGCCTATTACGGTGTTAAGCGCCATACTGCTTTTAAAGAACGGACAGAATGCAAGGATTAAGGGCGATGCGGCCATAGCAATGATATCGGTTGGAGCACTGGCCTTCGGATATCTTTTGATGAATCTGTTCTCGACGTCTTCGAACGTGTCGGGAGATGTGTGCAGCACGCTTTTCGGTTCGACATCCATACTTACGCTTACTAAGGAAGAAGTGGCATTGTGTATCATCCTTTCGATTGTCGTACTGCTTATCTTCATCCTGTTTTATAACAAGATATTCGCCGTGACCTTTGATGAGAACTTTGCAAAGGCAACGGGAGTCAAGGCGGACGGATATAACCTTTTGATCGCCGTGACCATTGCCGTGATCATAGTGCTTGCAATGAACCTTGTGGGCTCGCTTTTGATATCGGCCCTTATAATATTCCCGTCGCTGTCTGCGATGCGTATCTTTAAAAGTTTTAAGTCAGTTACGGTATGCTCCGCACTGCTTTCGGTATTCTGTGCATTTTTCGGCATCATCATATCGATAGTTGCGGGTACTCCGGTCGGTTCGACCATCGTGGCCATGGATGCGGCAGTTTTCGCCGTATGCTATATCATAGGCATCATCAAGTATTGAACATTTTAAAGCTCTGTTATAAAATGATGTTTTAGTGGGGTTGACATCATGGAGATTAACAGAACTTTATTTGACAACATTATGAGTACAGTCCAGGACTGTGTATTCTGGAAAGACAAGGAACGCCGGTTTGTAGGAGTCAATCAGGCTTTCCTTGATTTTTACGGATTTGAATCCGAAGATGTGCTTATCGGCAAGACCGATGAGGACATGGGCTGGCACAACGACCCGGAGCCTTTTAAGCAGGATGAATTGCGCGTGCTTGCGGGAGAGAACACCTATAAGGTGGCCGGCAAGTGCATTATAAGGGGTGAGGAGCGGGATATAATCGCATCCAAGAATCCTATATATGAGAACGGCGAGATTGTAGGTCTTGTCGGAAGTTTTTTGGACGTTACCGAGGCGATTCGAAGGGAGAGAGGTGCCAATAACGCTCAGATAATGTATGACAGGGAGAAGCTTAAGATTTATCCCTATTTTTCAAGAATACTGGATGATGCCGCACTTGATGAAGTTCTGGATTCACTTACGGGCATCATATCAAGGCACTATATCTTAGGCTTTGCAAAAGCCCTCATCAACGAAGGCAGGAGATTCACTTTTGCCATAGTCGATCTTGATAATTTCAAATTCTTTAACGATACATACGGGCATCAGTCGGGCGATAAGGTTTTAATGGACGTAAGCGCGAACCTGGCGAACTATATCGGCGAGAAGGGACTTGTCGGAAGGTTTGGCGGTGATGAGCTTATAATCATCAATCTTGTCGACTGTGAATATGATGAAAAGCAGGCTTTCTTTGAGGGCATGTATTCTGACGGCAAGGTTTTAAGGAAGAATATTACCTTGGAAGGCAACGATGTGATGATCACCGGCACGATAGGTTCTGCGACCTATCCCGATGATGCGGGTGATTACAACGGTCTGTTTACGCTTATTGACAAGACGCTTTACTGCGGCAAGAGCAAAGGACGTAACTGTTTTGTCGTATATATCGAATCGGAGCATAAGGATATAGAGATCAAGGATCTTGCCAAGCGCAGTCTCTATGTCAATATGAACGCGATCAATAAGATCTTTGAAGGCAAGACGAATATATTAACCAAGCTTAAGAAATGTCTGCCTATAATAACTCAGGAACTCCAGACGCACGATATCTTATGTGTGGCACCGAACGGCATTATGACTTCGGTTGTGGATACCAGGATAAGAGAGGATGTAAGCGATATTGAGGCAATCATGGATGATGACATATTCTTTGACAATTCCTTGAATGCGATAAAAGAGAAGGCGCCTAAATTAAGCGCGGTTTTGGAGAAGTTTAATGCGCATGCGATCATCATAGCCAGAATAGGCATCCGTAAAGAGACCGAAGGTTATATCATATGTGCTTCGGATGCAATACTAAGACTCTGGCAGGAAGATGACTGTGCTCTTGTTTATTTCTTAGCTAAGGCGGCAGCAACAAGCCTTAAGATAGAAAATGAAACGATCAGTTTGTAATCGTGAGGAGGAGAAAATGGATACTACAAAGAAGATTTTCGGTACCAGGGAGATTGCAACAACGGCTATACTTTTGGCCATATGTATAGTCAGTCAGATATTTAAGAATCTGAGCATATTCATTACGGGTCCCATCATCAACACATGTATCGTATTGGCGGTACTTATGGTGAATCTGCCCTGTGCGCTCATCCTTTGTATCATAACTCCCGTAACTGCATATTTCATAGCCGCTTCGCCCGTTATGAATGCGGTTCCCGGAATCATACCCCTTATAATGGCGGGTAACGCAGTACTTGCCATAGCCGTTCACTTTATTATGAAAAAAGGTGTTAAGGCCGGCGGAAGAAGCGCAGGCGGAGTTTTAAGCTATGTTAAGGCAATTATTTGTGCGGCACTTAAGGGATTGTTCATGGGACTTACTATTTCGCTTTGGCTTCTGCCCACATTCATTCCGGCGGAGAGTCCTTTAAGAGCAAAGCTTCCCGTATTCCAGACAACGTTTTCGCTTTATCAGTTCTTAACCGCATGCATCGGCTTTGTATATGTGTTCATCATATGGGCGGCAATCGGCGGTAAGAGCAGTACGGATTAATATCACATAATGGGTAATATTAACGCAATCCTGTATTCTTTTATATTTGTGCCGGTATTTCTGATGTTGGTATCAAGTTATGTCGGCAATAAAGCCAAAGGCAAGTCATCACATTCTTTCAGCGTGGTGCTCGCCTTTGATTGCATTATGCTCTTTTTGCAGACAGTGGCTGAATATCTGCTGTATAGGATGAATACCAATCAATATGAACCATATATGAAGTATGTTCAGAAGGGCTTCAAAGCGGGCGGTGACGTGGCATTTATTCTGGTTCTGCTTTTCTTTGTACGTTATGTCATTGACTACATCGGAGAAAAACAGCAGGTTTCCTATAAAGCATTTTACATATGTTCCGTTATTTGTATTCCGACAATCATTATGTGGGCATTGACATCGTTTAACGGAATTATATACAGCAAAGAAGGTGAAGTATCTCGGAAAGGCCCTTATTTCCATATAGGAATGCTGGGTCTGTATGCGATGTATTTAGCCATAATCTTATTGATAATTTATTACAGGCAGGCGTTCAGGCCGGAAGTACTTTTATCTTTTTTGGGTTTTGCTTTTATTCCGTTAAGCGGTACCTTATTCAGACGCTACACCAAAGCAGCATTGCTTCCGGTTTTTCTTACCTATGCCATTATGATGGTCCAGGGTTTTGTACAAAGAAGCCGTTATATACAGATGCAGTATCAGGCGGAAGAACTTGAGAGGATGAAGCTTGATGCGACTGTAAGCCAGATAAGACCTCATTTCATCTACAATACTTTAAATGCAATCTATGCACTCTGTGACATATCTTCGGATAAGGCCAAGGAAGCCATTGCGACGTTTGCCGAGTATCTGCGCGGAGCATTCAGACTTCGTGAGAACAGAGACCTCATTCCTTTTGAGCAGGAACTTAACCACATAAAAAACTATCTGACCATAGAGAAGTTAAGATTCGAAGAAGCTCTTGATGTATCTTATGACATAAGGTTTTCGGATTTTTACGTTCCGCCTTTAAGTATTCAGCCGATTGTTGAGAATTCGGTAAGACACGGCATAGGTAAGAAGGTTGAGGGCGGAAGCATAAGCATATCCGCATACAGTGAGGGCGACAGCATCATAGTTCGTATAGAAGATACCGGAAAGGGCTTTGATGCCGATGCGGTTAAGGAAGGCAGATACGAAGACGGAGAGAAGCATATAGGACTCGAAAGCTCAAAATATCGCCTTAACAGACTCTGCGACGCAACTCTTTCCATTGAGAGCACGATAGGCAAGGGGACGTGTATCACAATCACAATTCCTAAATAATAGAATATTTATGCATTTTTTATTGTGTATTTTGCATATTTAGCGGATAATGTGATAAGTTGTATAATGTGCAGTAGTTAGCAATACCTAACTTAATCGTTTAAGTGATTCGGCCCGACAGGGGTGTCGGTGCCTCGGCTCATACATATAAGAGAGGAATTATGTCAAAGTTCAGTGTTAAGAAGCCCTTTACAGTTCTGGTGGGCATCATTATTGCAATAGTTTTGGGCGTGGTCAGCCTTATGAAAATGCAGCTTGACCTGTTGCCCGAGATTTCTTTACCGTATCTTATGGTCTTGACGACCTATCCCGGTGCCAGTGCAGAGAAGATTGAGACCGAGATCTGCGAACCTATGGAAGCGGCGCTCGGAACTATAAACGGTGTGAAGAATACCTACAGCGTATGTAATGAGAATTACGGCTTAGTGGAACTTGAGTTTCAGGACGGAACCGATATAGACAGCGCGATGGTCAAGGTATCGAGTGCGATAAACACCATCGAGTCGTCACTTCCTGATGATGCAGGTACGCCTTCTATCATTGAATTGTCTACCGACATGATGGCCAATGTCTATCTTGCGATCGGCATGGAAGGCATGGAGATGGATGAACTCTCACAGTTTATCAAAGATGACATCCAGCCTCAATATGAGAAGCAGAACGGCATTGCATCGGTAACAAGCAGGGGTATGGTTGAGAAGACCATTCAGGTGGAACTTAATCAGGAGAAGGTTGATGCGTTAAATGACAGGATACTGGCTACTGTTGACGGAGCTTTTGCCAAAGCGGTCGAACAGTTAGATGATGCGAAGAAGCAGCTTGCCGATTCCAAGAAGACCATAGATAAGAACAGGGATAAACTTATCGACAGTCAGAATGACCTTGAAGAGAGTAAGCAGGATCTTATAGACGGTCAGAAGGAACTTGATGAGAATAAGACCGATTATTATAAGA